>NZ_JABDMV010000025.1 GCF_013001275.1 Flaviramulus sp. | reverse complement strand
TATAGTAGGTAGTGGTAAATTATCAGCAAATGTAACCGTGCATTCATTCACAAAAATGATTGATGCTATTGAGAACAAGAAATTCTCGGGCGATGCCTACGGTATCCCAATATTAAATTTTGAAGATGTTTTAGCAGGTGCCGTAGAGCAGCCTGGTCTAGGCCCTTTACATACAGAATTTGATGGAAGAGGTAATGCGTATACTACCTTCTTCATTTCGTCAGAAGTGGTTAAATGGAAGCTAGGTACTTGGGAAGTTTTAGATAGACAACCTGCCTATTATTCAGTTGGACACTTAACTATTCCAGGAGGAAATTCAAGAAAACCAGATGGGAAATATATGTTTGCTATGAATAAGATTACTAAAGACAGATATTTACCAACTGGCCCTGAGTTAGAACACTCTGCTCAATTATATGATATATCAGGAGATAAAATGGAGTTATTATTAGATTTTCCAACACATGGAGAGCCGCATTATGCCGCTGCTATGAAAGCTGATATCATTAAAGCGAGATCTAAAAAAATATATAATTTAGAAGAAAACAAGCATCCTTATGCCGCAAAAACTGATGATGAAGTTAAAGTAGTACGTAAAGGGAACGAAGTTCACATATCAATGACAACTATTAGAAGTCACTTCTCTCCTGATAATATAGAGGGTATTAGAGTAGGAGATAAGGTATTCTTTCACATCACTAATTTAGAGCAAGATTTTGACGTTCCTCATGGATTTGCAATCATAGGACAAAATACTTCAGAATTATTAATAATGCCAGGACAAACAAAATCATCTGTTTGGGAACCTAAACAAGTTGGTGTTTGGCCATTCTACTGCACAGATTTCTGTTCAGCATTACATCAAGAAATGCAAGGATATGTTAGAGTATCTGCAGCAGATGCAAATACACCATTAAAATGGTCACTTGGAGAAGACATAGAATAAATAAACAAAATAGGAGAATTTTGTTTTAGTGTTTATTTTCCTATAACAGGCGAGAGCTGTAATTTCGCTCTCGCCTTTCTTTTTTAAAAACTATCCTTTTAAATATTTTAAGATGAAAAATTCAAATATCATCATGATTATTGCGGCGCTTCTACCCTTAGGGCTATTCTTATTTCCACTATGGAATATTACTTTGGAAGCACCTCAATACCCAATACCATTAGGAATGAATATTCATATTAATGATTTTTCTGATGCTAATCCACATGATATCAAAAATATCAATTTAATGAATCACTATGTAGGTATGAAATATATACCTGAGGCTATTCCTGAATTTAAAATTTTTCCAGCAGGAATTATTATAACAACAATAATAGGTTTAATCATAGCATTTAAAGGAAATTATAAATGGTTCTTATTTTGGTTTATTCTTATGATTGTTTTAAGTTCTGCTGGTCTTTATGATTTTTATCTTTGGGAACGTGATTATGGATTCGATTTAGATCCAAAGGCTATTATGAAATTTACTAACCCCGATGGTACTGTAATGGGTTTCCAACCACCTTTATTTGGAAGTAAAGTTATTTTAAACTTTAAAGCACATTCATATCCAAGGTTGGGAGCATACTTTTTAGGATTAGGAATAGCTACTTCTTTAATTGCTTATCTTGTTGGTAAGAAAAACCATAAAAAAGTTAATGTTATGTAAAAAGAAATTAGAGATAAAAACTAAAATTATGCAAACATTAAAACACTATTATCTTGTCGCATTAATATTATTATTTTTTGGCTGTAATGTATCACCAAAACCTATTGATTATGGGAATGATGGCTGTAATTTCTGTAAAATGACTATTGTTGATAAAGTTCATGCAGCCGAAATTGTAACTAAAAAAGGAAAAGTTTATAAATTTGACGCAACTGAATGTATGATCAATTTTATGAATGACTTCGAAACTTCAGAAATTAAACTTTATCTTTCTAATAACTTTACTCAACCTGAAAAGCTTATTGATGCTACTAAGGCTACATTTCTAATTAGTGAAAATATTCCAAGCCCAATGGGAGCATATCTCTCAGCATTTAATAATAAAGTCGAAGCAGAAAAAACTCAAAAAGAAAATGGTGGAGTGTTATACACATGGAGCCAACTTCTAACGTATTTAAACACTAACTAAATAATCCAATTTTAATTTAATCAATATATGAATCGTATATATATACTTTTAACACTAATTGTATGTCAATCTTTTAACAACATACAAGCTCAAAATAATAATAAAAATCATTGTGTGCATTGTAAAATGGATATTCAAGATGATTTACATAGAGCTTCGGCAGAAAAAAATAATGAAACATTACATTTCGATGCCATTGAGTGTTTAATTAATTATTTAAAATTATATGATGAATCTTTATTTTCTAAACTAAATGTTTCCGATTATGAGACCGGACAACTTATAGATGCGAAAACGGCAACTTATTTAAAAAGTAAAGCGATATCTAGCCCGATGGGAGCAAATCTTTCAGCATTTAAAAATGAAAAAAATGCCACCCAAATAAAATCTAAAAAAGGGGGTGAGATTTATTCTTGGGATGCTATTAAAGTAAAGTTTAAAGATTCAAAATTTGGAGCTTTAGATCACAGTCATCATGACCATTTTAGACCAGATGCTCATGCTCCAATTGGGATAATGGGAGACCACTTACACAAAAAAGGTGGTTTAATGGTTGCTTTTCGCTATATGAACATGGTCATGGATGGCAACAAATCTGGAGCTAATAATATTAGTAATGAAAGTATTTATAATAGTTTTATGGTAGCTCCACAGGACATGACCATGAATATGTATATGTTTGGAATTATGTATGCACCTAGTGATAATTTAACACTTATGCTCATGCAAAACTTAGGTGAAAAAGACATGGATTTAAAAGCAAGAATGATGATGTCGAATAATATGATTATGTTCCGTGATTTTTCAACAAATTCAACAGGGTTTGGGGATTTAAAAGTTAGTGCATTGTATGGCATATTTGATACTAATAAAACATCTTTACATTTAAATGGTGGTATAAATATTCCAGTTGGCGATATTGAAAATCGTGGAGATACACCAATGGAAAACAACGTAAAATTACCTTATGCCATGCAATTGGGGAGTGGTACTTTTGATATTACCCTTGGTGCAACTTTTAAGGTAAATGCCAATTGCATGTCTTTTGGAACACAGTTTTTGAGCACCTTAAGAACTGGAGAAAATAGACAGGATTATAGATTTGGAAATGTATACCAGTTAAATATTTGGGGAGCATATAAAATCTCAGAGAATTTTAGTTTTTCATGCCGATTACATGGTGTTACAGAAAGTAAATTGAAAGGTGCCGACGAAGAGTTGAATTCAATGATTGTAACTACAGCGAATACGAATAATTATGGCATCGATAAAATAAAAACATTTATTGGTGTAAATGTAGCTTTCCCAAGCACTTCAAGTTTAAAAGATTTGCGTTTTGGCATTGAAGCAGGAACACCAATTTATGAAGTCTATAATGGAATTCAAATGAATGAAAACTTAAATTTTAATTTTGGAATTAAGTATAGTGTGTTGTAAATGAACCCTTTTTTTAAACATATTATTTTAGGCTTTTCAATATTGACATGCTGTTTAGGTTTCTCACAAACAATTAAAGTTTGCGAGAGCTGCTCTATTAGGTCTTTAAATGAGGCTATTAGTGCTGCAAATGATTTTGACACAATTATTGTAAAAAAAGGAACCTATAAAGAACATAATATCGTAATAGATAAACCACTCACTATTATAGGTAATAACTACCCTGTTATTGATGGTGAACGAAAAGGTGAAATTTTTACTATTATTTCAGATAACGTAGTTATAGATGGCTTATTTATTATTAATG
Source organism: Flaviramulus sp. (assembly GCF_013001275.1). Lineage (GTDB taxonomy): Bacteria > Bacteroidota > Bacteroidia > Flavobacteriales > Flavobacteriaceae > JABDMV01. The sequence goes on along the minus strand of NZ_JABDMV010000025.1, from coordinate 11,096 downwards.
TTGGCACCAGTTATACCGAAGATTATGCCGCAATTCGTGTTAAAAGAAGTAAGAATTTTGTCATCAGAAATATCGTTTTAGAAAAACTGTTTTTCGGAATTTATATAGAAAAATCTAGCTATGGAAAAATATTTCATAATAAAATTATAGGAGAAGCTGTACAAGAATACAGCTCCGGTAATGGTATTCAGCTTTGGCATAGTAATCATATAGAAATTGAATATAATTTTGTGCAACACGTTAGAGATGGTATTTATTTAGAGTTTTCTGATGATTGCATAATTAAAAATAACGTGAGCTCGGAAAATCTGCGTTATGGCTTACATTTTATGTTTTCTAATGATGATATTTATCGAGATAATACTTTCGAAAAAAACGGGGCAGGAGTGGCCGTAATGTTCTCTAAAAGAATAAAAATGTTTAATAACATGTTTAAGGAAAATTGGGGAACTGCATCTTATGGTTTGTTACTAAAAGAAATTAATGATGCCGAAATTGAAGGCAACACATTTGCAAACAACACCATTGGTATTAACGTAGAAGGCACTAACCGAATTTCTTATAAACACAATAATTTTGAAAATAACGGTTGGGCAATCAAAGTTAAAGGCGCATGCTACACTAATAAATTTACAGAAAATAACTTTTTATACAATTCCTTTGATATCGCCTACAATAGCAAAATTAATGATAATGAATTTAACAGAAATTATTGGAGTAGCTATACAGGCTATGATCTGGATAAAAACGGAATCGGAGATGTGCCTTACAGACCTGTAAAACTATTTTCATACATAGTAAACCGCACACCAGAAACCATCATTTTATTGCGCAGCATGTTTATAGATATTATAGATTTTTCTGAAAAAGTATCACCAGTTTTTACACCAGATAATTTATTGGACAATAACCCACAAACAAAAAAGCTAACATGGTAATTATTGAAAATTTACATAAAAAATTTGGAAAGAATCAAGTGTTGAGTGGTGTAGATTTAACCATTAATGAAGGCGGAATATTTGCTGTTCTAGGGCCAAACGGTTCTGGTAAAACCACTTTAATTAAGGCTGTTTTAGGAATGGTTATTCCCAATAAAGGAAACATAACAGTACTTGGTGCGAACATTAAGAAAAACTCAGATTACCGACATAAAATTGATTATCTACCACAAATTGCCAACTTTCCCAGCAATCTTCGGGTTAAGGAATTAATTAAAATGATTAAAGATTTACGTAAGCCTACCAATGAAGATGAAAGACTAATACAACTCTTTAAATTAGAACCTTTTTTAGATAAAAAATTAGGGCAACTCTCAGGAGGAACTAAGCAAAAAGTAAATCTTGTTTTAACCTTTATGTTTGATAGTCCGTTAATTATTTTAGACGAACCAACAACTGGCTTAGATCCTATTTCACTTATTAGACTAAAAGATTTAATTAAAACTGAAAAAGCCAAAGGAAAAACCATACTTATTACTTCTCATATTATGAGTTTTGTTGAAGAAGTGTCAGATGAAATTGTATTTATACTTGAAGGTAAAATTTACTTTAAAGGCACCATTCAAAAATTAAAAACCAAGACCAATCAACCAGATTTTGAACATGCGATTGCGTCTATATTAACAGAGAACCATGTTTAAAATATTAAAATATAGTTTTTACGATTTAATGCGTAGTCGCTGGAGTTACGTGTATTTCGCCTTTTATTTATTATTAGGAGTTGTCCTGTTGTTCTTGAATAACGATTTATCAAAGGCTGTTATAACTTTAATGAACGTTATCATCGTTTTAGTGCCTTTAATTGGTACTATTTTTGGCGTGATGTATTATTATAATTCCAAAGAATTCACAGAGCTTTTATTAGCACAACCGTTAAAACGTTCTTCTATTTTTTTAGGTCAGTATTTAGGTGTCGCTTTATCGCTATCTATGAGTTTAATTTTAGGTTTAGGAATTCCATTTGTTTTTTATGGTTTGTTTGAAAGTACTGCAATATGGGATTTTTCTCTTCTTCTTATAACCGGTACATTTTTAACCTTCATATTTACCGCACTTGCCTTTAATATAGCCTTATCCAACGAAAACAAAATTAAAGGATTTGGCTACGCTATTTTATTATGGCTGTTCCTTGCAGTGATTTACGATGGCTTGTTTTTAATGACTCTTGTATTATTTGAAGACTACCCTTTAGACAAACTCTCATTAGTGGGTACCATGTTAAATCCTATCGATTTATCAAGAACTCTAATTCTCTTAAAATTAGATATTTCAGCTTTATTGGGTTATACTGGCGCAGTTTTTAAGCAATTTTTTGGAACCAGCTTCGGGCTTGTTGTATCTTTTGCAATGCTAACTATTTGGGTGCTTTTACCAGTTTTAAGAATTGTATATAAATCAAAGAAAAAAGACTTTTAATATAATCGCAAAATCTAATCCAAATCTGTTAAAAGTTGAATAAAAATACACTATTTTTATAGTGCTATGATGAATAATAATACTTCACGAAAAGGATTTGTTTTTAAAAAATATGAAGCCGAAAATAAGTCGCCGTTCGACAAGCTTTTTGAAGTTTTCAAAGAATTAATTACACATACTTCTGGCGATTTTGAAGAAGCAATTGATTGGTTGCGGGAATTAGATAAAGAATACAAACTCAGTACACCAGACTACAGCATTGATGATTTTATTGAAGACCTTAAGAAAAAAGGGTATTTAAAAGAGGAAATTGATCCTGATGGAAATAGCTCCTTAAACATAACAGCAAAAACGGAAAGGGCCATTAGGCAGCAAGCCCTTGATCAAATATTTGGAAATATTAAACGAAGTGGTCAAGGTAATCATAAAAGTAAAAGTCCCGGGCTAGGAGATGAGCATACGGGAGATTTTAGGGCGTACCAATTTGGAGATGCTTTGGATAAAGTTTCCATGACAGAAAGTATAAAAAATGCTCAAATTAGCAGCGGTATAAGTGATTTTAATTTATCTGAAGACGATTTGGTAGTTGAAGAAACACTCCATAAATCACAAATGAGTACGGTGTTAATGATTGATATTAGCCATAGTATGATTTTGTATGGCGAAGATCGTATTACACCAGCAAAAAAAGTTGCAATGGCTTTAGCAGAATTAATTACAACTCGGTATCCAAAAGACACACTAGATATTTTAGTTTTTGGTAACGATGCTTGGCAAATAGAAATTAAAGATTTGCCCTATTTAAAAGTAGGGCCATATCACACGAATACGGTTGCTGGATTACAATTGGCAATGGACTTATTAAGACGTAAACGAAATACAAACAAACAAATATTTATGATTACCGATGGTAAACCTAGTTGTTTACGATTACCCGATGGCCAGTACTATAAAAACAGTAACGGTTTAGATAAACATATTGTAAATAAATGTTATGCTATGGCACAACAGGCAAGGCGTTTGCATATTCCTATCACTACGTTCATGATTGCGAATGATAGTTATTTAATGCAATTTGTAAGAGAATTTACATATGCAAATCAAGGAAAGGCATTTTACACCGGATTAAAAGGGTTAGGGGAGATGATTTTTGAAGATTACGAAACAAATAGAAAAAAAAGAATTAGAGGATAATATGAAAATTGAAAACATCAAAACATTAGGCGACTTAAAAAAAGCGGCTTACCAAAGCAAATCTATTAAAGATGAATTAAGAGATAATTTAATTCAGAAAATAAAGAATAAAGAAACCACGTTCGAGGGCGTTCATGGTTACGAAAATACAGTTATTCCAGAACTCGAACGTGCTATTTTATCTCGTCATAATATTAATTTATTAGGATTGCGAGGGCAAGCAAAAACACGCTTAGCCCGTTTAATGTTGAATTTATTAGATGAATATATCCCGGTAGTTGAAGGCTCAGAAATTAATGACGATCCGTTGAAACCCATTTCAAGATTCGCCAAAGAATTAATAAAAGAAAAAGGAGATAAAACACCAATTTCTTGGTTGCACCGAAGTGAACGCTTCGCAGAAAAACTGGCAACGCCTGATGTTACCGTCGCAGATATTATTGGTGATGTTGATCCTATTAAAGCAGCTAATTTAAAGTTAAGCTATGCAGATGATAGAGTGATTCATTATGGGATGATACCAAGAGCGAATCGCTGTATTTTTGTGATTAACGAATTACCTGATTTACAGGCCAGAATACAAGTGGCGTTATTCAATATTTTACAAGAAGGTGATATCCAGATAAGAGGATTCAAACTACGGTTACCTTTAGATATTCAATTTTTATTCACTGCAAATCCAGAAGATTACACCAATAGAGGCAGTATTGTAACACCTTTAAAAGATAGAATTGGGTCTCAAATTTTAACACATTATCCTGTGGATATTGAAACTGCTAGACTTATTACCGAACAAGAAGCACGAATAGTTGAAGGACAAAAACAAAGTATTAGTGTTCCAGATTTAGCTAGAGATTTACTTGAGCAAATCGTTTTTGAGGCTCGTGAAAGTGAATTTGTTGACTCGAAAAGTGGTGTTAGTGCCCGATTAAGTATTACCGCACTAGAAAACTTATTAAGTACAGCGGAACGACGCGCATTAATGTCTGGAGATAAAACAACAATGATACGATTGAGTGATTTTTTAGGGATAATTCCGGCAATAACGGGAAAAGTTGAATTAGTTTATGAAGGGGAACAAGAGGGAGCAGCTGTTGTGGCTTTCAATTTAATTGGTGAAGCTGTTAAAAGTTTGTTTGAAGAGTTTTTTCCTAAAATAGAAAAATTAAAAAAGGAGACTCAAGAAACACCATACGACGATGTTGTCTCATGGTTTTTTAATCAAAAAGATGGTTTTGAATTATTAGATGAACTAAAAGATAAAGATTACAAAAAGTTATTAGATGCCATTACACCTTTAGATGATTTATTGAAAGAATATCAACCTAAACTAACTAAAGAAGACTCTTATTTCGTTAAGGAATTTGTACTTTGGGCTTTAGTTGAATTTAAACAATTGAGCAAATACAGATTTTCAGAAGGTATTCAATTTAAAGATCCTTACGGGAGTTTTATAAGCGGGATTTAATTACCAATCGCCACGAGATTTAATATTAGCTTCACAGAGTTTTATAATTTCTGTAATTCTTTTTTGTCTTGTTTCTTTTCGCTTGGCTTGGTTTAACCAATATAAATAACTTTTTCTGTAAGAAGGAGCGAAGTTATTATAGTTTTTTAATGCTTGTTGGTTTTTTTCAAATGCGGTTTGCAATTCATTCGGAATGATTCCGTTTTCAACATTATCAAGTGCGGTCCAGCTACCATTTTTTTTAGCAATTTCAATTGTTTTTAAACCACTTTCGTGAATTAAATTTTTAGATGTTAATACTTCGATATATCTTTTATTCAATGCGCTCCAGACACTTTTATTATTTCTTGGCGTAAAATATTGACGACGTTTTCCATTGCCTAAACTTTTGACGGTGGAATCTATCCAGCCATAACAAAGTGCAACTTTTACAGCTTCTTCCCAACGCATTGAAGCTTCAGGATTCTCAACTTTAAAAAAAATTAAATAAACGCCTTTTGAGGAACCATGATTTTTGTGCAACCACGATTTCCAATCGGTATCCGTTTTAAAATAGAGTTCTTCAATTTCCAAAAAAAAATCTATATTTGTTTTGCGTTTACATAATAATCACGGTCAACTGTCAAAGTAGTTTTATTCGATTCTACAGTCATAGTTTTCCATTCTGCATTCGGAAATAACCATTGTTCTTTTTCGTCGATAATAACTTGAATTGGCATATCAAAATTGTCCACAATATTTATCCATCTGTATTTAAGTTCTTTCTTTTCAATTTTATATTCTAAAGTGGGTATACGAATATCTCTTAAATATTGATTAAAATATGCTGTTAAATCAATACCAGTTTCTTCAGATAAAAAGTTTTCAATTTGTTGTGATGTAACTGTCTGATGATAAAATTTTAGATTCATTTTACGCAATATTTTACGCCATTTGTCATCATCCTCAATTAGTTGCCTCAAAGTATGTAACAAATTAGCACCTTTATAATACATATCGCTAGAACCTTCTTTATTTACGTTATAAACACCGATGATCGGTTTGTCGTTTTGAATGCTTTTTCGTGTGCCAATCACATAATCTGCCGATGCTTCCTTTCCGTAATAATAATCTAAAAACAGGTTTTCTGAATAAGCAGTAAATCCTTCATGTATCCATAAATCTGCAACATCTTTTATGGTTATATTATTAGCAAACCATTCGTGTCCAGCTTCGTGAATTATTATGAAATCAAATTTTAAACCCCAACCAGTTCTAGATAAATCTTGACCTAAATACCCTTTTTTATATTGATTACCATAAGTAACAGAACTTTGATGTTCCATGCCTAAATAAGGCACTTCAACTAATTTGAAACTATCAGAATAAAATGGATATTGACCAAACCAATACTCGAATGCTTTCATCATTTTTGGTGCATCCTTAAAATGCTCTTGAGCTTTCTCTAGATTATCTCTTAACACGTAGTAACTCATATCCAGATTTCCTCCTTGGCCATCGTAAACTTCAGAAAAATTAACATAATCACCAATGTTTATGTTTACACCATAATTGTTAATGGGGTTTTTTACAATCCAACTGTAGGTTTTCGTGTCTCCAATTTGTTCAACACTTTTTAATCTACCATTAGATACGTTTATTAAATTGTCTGGAACATTTACACTTATAAGCATACTGTCTACTTCATCGTACATATGGTCTTTGCATGGCCACCAAACGCTGGCGCCTATGCCTTGACATGCCGATGCAATAAAATGATTTCCATTAGCATCTTTTTTCCATGAAATACCGCCATCCCAAGGAGCATTTATTGCTTCTTTTGGATGTCCTTCATAGTACACATCAAGGCTATTAATATCATTTATGTTTTGAGAATCAACTAAAGTTATAAAATGAGCGTTACCGTCATTTTTTACATATAACTCTTTCTCGTTTTGTATTACTTTGGTAATTTTCATTGGTGCTTGCAAATCTATTTGCATCACAGAATTATTCTTTAAAACTTTGTATTGAATAGTGTTTTTTCCTGAAATATATTTCTCATCTGGATTTACTTTAATATCTAAATGATAATATGCAAGGTCCCACCAAGAACGTTCTGGGGTAATGCTACCTCTTAAAGTGTCTTGTCGAGTAAAATTTTGTTTTTCAGAGAATAAACTTTGAGCTTGTATCGAAACAGCTGTAAACATCGAAAGTAGTGCAAATATGTAAAAACGGTTTATCATGAATTTATTTTTTAGTAAATCTAATTATTATCTAAATATTTTATTTGGGAAAGTTATTAAACTTTCAAACCCATTATTTCCTACAGAGGAAACTCCGAAGAAATAGTTGTCAATTACTATGCCATCAAGTATGAATTCTGATACATCTCCAACATATCTACTATTGCCCCAAGTAGGTGATGTGGTGTCTCTCCAATAAATTTTATATCCAATAGCACCTTCAACTTTCTCCCATTTAAATCTAGCAGAGGGTTCTACAATACCACCAATGGCAACATTTTTTGGTTGCGGTGGAGCAGAAGCTAAACTTGCTAAATTAATAACATTTACAGCAGTAAGATTTTTTGCGTAATCAAAATTAACATGCTCAATGACATCCCCATATTTTATTCCGTTTTCTTCACGAATATCTTGATGCTGTTGTGTATAGTTTTCATGTGCTTCCATAATACGTATTCCTGCAAAACCTAAATCGTTAAAAGGTCTGTGATGGCCTCCACGACCAAATCTGTCTAACCTGTACACCATCATAGGATTCATTTCAGGCATATATGTTTTTACTGTTTTATGTACGTAACGTGCTAATTGACGTGAATTCCCATCCACTTCACCACCATAAAAACGTCTTAGTTTACGTTCTCTATCCGTTTCGTTGGCAGGAACAGGTTCAGAAAATATACGAAAGGTTCTATTATCAATTACACCATCAACACCTTTTATATTTCCGATCATATCATTGTTTAATATTCCAATAATGTCCCAATTGTGTTCTTTGGCATACTTCGCCAATCCTTCACCACCAAAAAGACCTTGCTCTTCGCCAGAAAGTCCTACATAAATTATACTGTTCTCAAATTTATATTTGCTTAAAACTCTAGCTGCTTCGATTGTTCCGGCCATTCCGGATGCATTGTCGTTAGCTCCAGGTGCGTCTTTTGTAAATTCCATAGTATCGCTACCACGAGAGTCGATATCACCACTCATGATTATATAGCGATTAGGGTATTTTGAACCCTTTTGAATGGCAACAACATTAACAACCCATGCATCGTGGGGTATACGACGATTCTCTTTTTTTGTTACTAAATCCTTTTGATAAAAAATATTTAAACAATTTTCACATTCTTTAGAAATTGTTTCAAATTCTGACTTTATCCAACGTCTTGCTGCACCAATTCCTTTGGTATTGGAAATTGTATCGCTAAAGGTATTTCTTGTACCAAAACCTACTAAAGTTTGAATATCTTTTTCAATATGCTTTGCAGAAACAGCTTCAATCATATCGTATATTTTTTGATTTGTTTGAGCAGAAGTTATTGTTACAAAAAGTAAGATTAGCCAAAAAGATATTTTTCTCATTAAATTATTTTTCTCTAAATTAATGAAAATAAAAAAACCACTTCAAATTGAAATGGTTTTTAACTTTTTTAAATTATAAACTGTTAGAAACAGTATTTGTTTTCTGCTTTTACTTTTTCAGCTATTTCAATACGCAAATCAACAATATCTGGGTAGTTTACATATTTCGTAAAACGTTTAAGCCCCATTAACATCATGCGTTGTTCGTCTCCTTCAGCAAATGAAATAATACTTTCTTTCCCTTTTTCTTCAACAATATCCACAGCGTGATATAAATATAATTTAGCCATAGCGATTTGAGCAGATTGCGCTTCCTCACCAAACCGTTTTGCATTTTTCTCAGTTCTTAAAATTGCAGATTCTGCCATATATATTTCGATTAATATATCGGCAGCAGCAATTAGTAATTGTTGATGATCTTCTAATTTTGGACCAAACTTTTGAACAGCTCCACCGGCAACCATTAAGAAGGTCTTTTTAAGCTTCTTAATCATTTCTTTTTCTTCTGAAAATAATTCAGAATAATCTGGTGTTTCAAATGAAGGAATACTTGTTAACTCTTCTTGAACTTTTTGTGCAGGACCCAATAGGTCTAAATGCCCTTTCATCGCTTTTTTAACTAACATTCCTACACAAAGCATTCTGTTAATTTCATTTGTCCCTTCATAAATTCGAGCAATTCTTGCATCTCTCCATGCGGCTTCCATTGGAGTTTCTTCAGAGAACCCCATTCCACCAAAAATTTGAATACCTTCATCTGCACAATTTTGTACATCTTCAGACACAGCCACTTTCAGAATAGAACATTCAATGGCATATTCTTCTACGCCTTTTAGTTCTGCTTCTTGATGTGTGTTGCCCGCGTCTTCACGGATAGCTATACGATCTTCAATATTTTTTGCAGCTCGATACGTTGCAGATTCTCCAGCATAAGCACTTGAAGCCATTTCTGCTATTTTAGTTTTTATAGCACCAAAATCCGAAATTGGTGTTTTAAATTGTTTGCGCTCGTTTGCATAATTTACAGCAGTTGTTAAAATTCTTCTTTGAGAATCTAAACAGGCAGCAGCTAATTTAATCCGACCAACATTTAGTGCATTCATTGCAATTTTAAAACCTTCACCACGACCAGCCAACATGTTTTCAATAGGAACTACTGTGTCGCTAAAAAATACTTGACGTGTAGAAGACGCACGAATACCTAGCTTGTGTTCTTCTTCACCTAAAGTTATTCCATTAGGGTTTTCACCATCATATTCTACAATAAACCCAGTAATGTTTTTATCGTCTTCAATCCGTGCGAATACAATAAACAGTTTACAGAATCCCGCATTGGAAATCCACATTTTCTGTCCGCTAATTTTGTAATGCGTTCCGTCTTCGCTTAACACCGCTTTGGTTTTTCCGCTGTTGGCGTCACTTCCGGCACCGGGTTCGGTAAGACAATACGCACCAAACCATTCTCCCGTAGCCAATTTCGGTACGTATTTTTGTTTTTGTTCTTCGGTTCCGTATAAGGTGATAGGCATCGTACCTATCCCAGTATGTGCACCAAAAGCGGTACTAAAAGAACCCGTTCCGCTAGAAATATAATCACATGTAAGCATGGTAGAAACAAAGCCCATTCCCAGTCCGCCGTATTCTTCAGGAACGGCAACTCCTAAAAAGCCAAGTTCTCCGGCTTTTTTCAAGACTTCTTCGGTCAATGCAAAATCTCTTGCTTCAAATCGGTCTTTATACGGAATAATCTCACGGTCGTTAAATTCGATCACCGCTTCTTTCATCATTTTTTGCTCCTCGGTAAAATCTTCGGGAGTAAATACGTCTTCACAGGCAGTTTCTTTTACCAAGAACTGTCCACCGCGAAGGAGATTGTTTTCTTTTGTCTCTGTACTCATAGCTTTATAGGTTTTATTAGTTAGATGTGAGTATTGAGATTTTGTCTCATTACTCAATCCTCAATTCTCAATTCTAATTAAGAAATTCATAAATAGCAGCGGCTCCTTGGCCTGTTCCCACGCACATCGTCACCATTCCGTATTTATTTTTCATATTTCGTTTACGCATTTCATCAAATAATTGCACCGATAGTTTAGACCCTGTACAACCTAACGGATGCCCTAATGCAATGGCACCTCCATTTACATTAATGATATCTGGATTTAAATCCAATTCACGAATCACCGCAATGGATTGCGATGCAAAGGCTTCATTTAATTCGATGAGTTCAATGTCTTTTTGTTGTAATCCCGCTTGTTTTAAGGCCTTCGGAATAGCTTTTACAGGACCAATTCCCATAATGCGTGGTTCTACACCCGCCGCAGCGAAATTGACCAACCTAGCGATAGGCTCTAAGTTTAGTTCTTTCACCATATCCTCGCTCATAATCATCACAAAAGCAGCACCATCACTCATTTGTGAGGAGTTCCCAGC
>NZ_JABDMV010000005.1 GCF_013001275.1 Flaviramulus sp. | reverse complement strand
TACCCAAACTTTAGAGTTTGATAAAGATAATCCAGATGATGATGGTACTGATTTTTCAGTTGGAGTTATAGGAACACTTGAAAATGAAGGAAGTTATGATAGGCCTCCAGGGATTGAACCAGAAGAATTATTTAATAATAATACCGTGGTTCGTCAAAATGAGCAATCATTAGTTGTTAAGGTTTGTAATTTACAGTCTGAAGATTCAAGAGCCGTTTATAAAAACATTAATGTTGATATGCGTCAATACAAACGTATAAGAATGTTTATGCATGCTGAAGATCAAGAATCTGGAGTAGGCAATCTCTCTGATGACGATTTAGTAGGATTTATTAGAATGGGTAATGATCTTACTGAAAACTATTACCAAATTGAAATCCCTTTACAAGTTTCTACTTCAACGACGAGAGAAGGACTTTGGCCTGAAACAAATGAGATTAATTTACCTATCGATATTTTAGGAAAAGTAAAGGCACAAGGTATTTCAGATATGACTTTGAGTAATGATAATCCCACATTTTATGATGTTATTGATGGCGATATTACTTTGGCTACCGACCCATTTGATGGATATGTAATTGGTCAACATCGTGTAGGGATTAAAGGAAATCCAAATTTTGGAGATGTAAGAACCCTAATGGTTGGTGTGAAGAGTAGAGCTAACAATGATAATGTTTGTGCCGAAATATGGTTTAATGAATTACGATTATCTGATTTAGATAATGAAGGTGGCTGGGCGGCTGTAGTAAGTATGGATACAAATATTGCCGATTTTGCAAATATTAGTGCAACTGGAAGGCAAAGTACTTCAGGTTTTGGATCGCTCGAGCAAGGTCCTAGCCAACGAAGTTTAGAAGATGTAAAGCAGTATGATGTGGTGACCAATGTAAATATTGGACAGTTATTACCAAAAAAATGGGGTATTCAATTACCTTTTAATTACGGTCAAAGCGAAGAACTTATAACACCTAAATACGATCAATTTTACGAAGATTTAACTCTAGATTCAAGATTAGCAGCTGCAGATACTAATGCTGAAAGAGAGGAAATAAAACAACAATCGGAAGATTATACGAAACGTCAAAGCATTAATTTTATAGGCGTTAGAAAAACGAGGACAGGAGAAGCTAAAGCGCGTTTTTATGATGTAGAAAATGTGACATTAAACTATTCATATAACAAAGTTGAACACCGAGATTTTGAAATTGAAAATTCAGTAAACAAAACTCTTAGAGTAGGTGCTAATTACGCTCATAATTTCGAACCAATTACCATTGAACCTTTCAAGAAAAATGATTCACTTTTTAAAGGAGACTACTGGAAATTATTAAAAGACTTTAATTTCAATTTATTACCTACAAGTTTTACAATTAATACAGATTTTAATAGACAATTCAATAGACAGAAGTTTAGAGAAGTAGATTTAACAGGTTCAAATATTGGTATTGAAGAATTATTTAGAAGAAATTATACTTTCGATTTTCAATATGGAATCAATTACAATCTAACAAAATCATTACAATTTAATTTTACAGCAGCAAACAACAACATTGTTAGAAATTATTATAAGGATAACGATTTAATTGCTGGTGAACAAGATGATTCACTTGATGTATGGGATGGGTTGTTTGATGTTGGTGACCCAAACAGACAAAGTCAAAATTTGGGTGTAACCTATAAATTGCCAATAAATAAAATTCCAACTTTTAGTTTTGTTGATGCTACTTATCAGTACACAGGCAGTTTTCTATGGCAAAAAGGGTCGGATTTATTTGGAGATTTAGAATTGGACGGACAAACGTATGATTTAGGAAATACTATTCAGAATTCAAATGTGCATAATATAAATGCATCACTTGATATGAATCGTTTTTATAAATATATAGGTTTAGTAAAAAAACCTATAAGAACTGTAAGAAGCAGAACCACGCCAGGTGGCGCACCTCCAGGAGGAGCACAAAGAAAATCGGCACCACCAAAATCAAAAAATCAATCTGTAACAAAAATATTAAATGCCGGTGTTGATATTTTGACTACTATTAAAAGAATTCAGTTTAATTACTCTGAAAACAATGGGACATTTTTACCAGGATATACGCAAACACCTGGTTTTGTAGGTACGCTTAAACCAACTACCGGATTTACTTTTGGAAGTCAAACGGATGTGCGATATCTAGCAGCAAGAAGAGGCTGGTTAACACTATTTCCTGAATTTAATCAGCAGTTTACAACCACTAACACTAAACAAATGGATGTTTCTGCAAGTTTAGAACCGGTTAGAGATTTAAAAATTGACGTCGTGGGTAATAGAGCCTACTATGAAAATTATACTGAAAATTTTAGAGTTAATGATTTTGGAGGAAATTTAGAGTACGAATCGTTAACACCAAATACATTTGGTAATTTTAATATTTCAACCATTTTAATTAAAACCGCTTTTAGTAAAAGTGATGAGAATATAAGTGATGCGTTTAATGATTTTAGAGGAAACCGATTAAAAATTGCAGAAAGGTTAGCTGAGAATTTTTATGGAAATACTACTTATTCAAGAGATGCAGAAGGCTATCCTTTAGGGTTTGGTAAAAATAATCAAAAAGTATTATTGCCGGCATTTTTAGCGGCTTACTCTGGTCAAGATGCTAATAAAATTAGAACGAGTGCTTTTAGAGATGTACCAATTCCTAACTGGGATTTAAAGTACACAGGTTTCATGAAATTTAAATGGTTTAAAAAACATTTTAAACGATTTTCATTAACACACGGCTATCGCTCAACCTACACTGTAAATCAGTTTAGCACCAACTTAAACTTAAATTTAGATGACGCTGCTAACGAGCAACCTATCCCTGGCACACCATACGCAAGTCAGCCACAAGAGGCATTGGACCAATCTGGGAATTATAAAAATGGACGTTTATTTAGTAATATTAACTTAACAGAAATGTTTAGTCCTCTAGTTCGGCTCGATTTTGAAATGAAGAACTCAGTAAAAATTCTAGCGGAAATTAAAAAGGACCGATTATTGTCACTTAGTTTTGATAACAATTTAATGACCGAAGTTCAAGGAAACGAATATGTAATTGGATTAGGATATAGAATTAAAGATTTACGTATCCGTTCAAAATTAGCTGGCCCACAAAAGCGTATTGTTAGCGATTTAAATATGAAAGCGGATATATCGGTTAGAGACAATAAAACAATTATAAGATATTTAGATTTAGAGAACAATCAAATTACATCTGGGCAAACTATATGGGGCTTAAAATACTCTGCAGATTATGCCTTTAGTAAAAACTTAACTGGTATATTTTATTTTGATTATACGTTTTCAGAATATGCCATCTCTACAGCTTTTCCACAAACCACAATTCGTTCAGGAATTACTGTCAGATATAATTTTGGGAATTAACAATTAACAGTTTGAATTTAAAGTTCGAATAAATACATTTGCTGAAAAATAAAAATAAATAAAGACATGAATATTCCATCCGATTTAAAATACACTAAAGACCACGAGTGGGTTAAAATAGAAGGCGATGTAGCAACTATAGGTATTACAGATTTTGCGCAAAGCGAATTAGGAGATATTGTTTATGTTGAAGTTGAAACTTTGGATGAAACTTTGGAAGCTGATGAAATTTTTGGAACAGTTGAAGCTGTTAAAACCGTTTCTGATTTATTTTTACCATTATCAGGCGAAATTATCGAATTTAATGAGTCTTTAGAAAACGAGCCGGAAAAAGTTAATTCAGATCCTTACGGTGACGGTTGGATGATAAAATTAAAATGCTCAGACCTTTCTCAAGTAGACACTCTTATGTCTGTTGATGACTATAAAACATTGATTGGTGCTTAAAAAAGTTACACTAGCAGTTACAATACTATATTCAATAGCATTAGCCACTGTAAGTTTAATTAGATTAAATAATCTTCCTGATATAGGCATTTCTTTTGGAGATAAAATATTTCATTTTTTAGCCTATACTCTGCTTACCTATTTATGGTTCAGAACATTCGCTTATTATTTTCAATTCAAAAAAAAATCTGCAATAATAAATGCAGCTCTTTTATCAATAATATTTGGTACAGTAATTGAGGTATTACAAGATACATTAACAGTTTCGCGTGCGCTAGATGTTTATGATGTTGTAGCGAACGCACTTGGAGCTATATTGGTATCAATAGTACTGTGGTTTAATAATTTTTTACACGTTAAAAACTCTTAAACACTTGCTTTTTTGATAAATAAATGGTTATTTTAGCAATCTTGATAAACGATTTAAACTATGGAACCTAAAAAAAATCCTCAGGCAAATGTTGGACGTAACAGTTCACTATATTTCGCTATTGGTCTGGCATTAATGTTATTTTTAACAAACTATGCTATCAATTACAAAACGTACGACAAATCTAATATTGACATTGGGCAATTAAACCTTGATGAAGAATTAGAAGAAGAAATTCCAATTACAGAACAAATTCAAACACCTCCACCACCTCCACCACCTCCGGCAGCGCCAGAAGTAATTGAGATAGTTGAAGATGAAGAGGAAGTTGAAGAAACTGTTATTGAATCTACAGAGGTTGATCAAGAAACTGAAATTGTTGAGGTAGAAGAGGTTGAAGTTGAAGAGATGGATGAAGATATTGATGTGCCTTTCTCTGTAATTGAAAACGTGCCAGTTTTTCCAGGATGTGAAAGTGGAAACAATACTCAAAAAAGAGATTGTATGTCTAAAAAAATATCTCAATTTGTAAACAAAAAGTTTAATACAGAATTGGCAAGTGAATTAGGGCTGTCCGGTAGGCAGCGTATAAATGTTATCTTTAAAATTGATAAAACAGGAAACATAACTGGTATTCGAGCAAGAGCACCACACCCAGGATTGGAAAGAGAAGCGGCCCGAGTTATTGGTTTATTACCAAAAATGAAGCCGGGTAAACAACGTGGTAAAGCAGTAAATGTTCCATATTCATTGCCTATAATATTCCAAGTTCAAGATTAAATAATATTATATTACATTAAGAATTTTTATAAAATCTATTACACTATATAAAATCCCGTTACATTTTGTAACGGGATTTTTTTTGCTTTTAACAACATATTGGTATCGTTTTTTTTACTGTTGTATTATTAAAAATATAGTATCTTTCAATTTTAAATCAAATCTTAAAAATATAAAATGAAGCAATTCATTCTAGCACTCCTACTTTTAGTCCAGTTTTACGGTTATACTCAAAATAATTCATTTGCGGAAAAACCACCAGTTTTTCCAAGCTGTGATAGTGTTGCTATTGACACATTAAAGGACTGTTTTAATAAAACGGTTTTCAAACTTATTCAAGAAAACTTTAAAGTACCCGAAATCGTAAATAAAGAAAATTATAAAGGTGAAATGGCTGTGCTTTTTGAAGTGGACACTTTAGGGCGTTTTAACATTATATTTACAAACGCCATTTATGATGAGTTAAAAGAGGAAGCTAAAAGAGTTTTTTCGAATTTTCCTAAAATTGAACCTGCAACTTATAACGGAAGAAAAACATTTAAGCAATATTCAATACCTATAAAAATACCTTTATTAGATACCCAAGATTTTTCGCAAAAAACAAAAAAACTTGAAAAAATACAGGAAGTATCAAAACTAGAACAAGCTGCTAAAAGTGAATTTGAAGAAATAAATTCAAACCTTGAAGTCTTTGAAAATAAAGCATATAATAGCCAATTAAACATTCAGTTTACGCATAGTGATTATGCAAGATTTGATCGAAGCATGAATCTAATAGGAACTAATAGTCATACCGCATCTAAACCATTTGTTTACGAAGAAGTTGCACCCTATTACGATTTCAAAACAGAAAAAGAAAAGCTAAAAAAAGAAACGGACACGTGGTCGGGGAAAAAATTTTGGAACGAACATTTAGTTCAACTACAAAGTGATGATTATTGGTTTACTATTGATCCTATTTTCGATTTGGAAGTAGGAAAAGATACTGATGCTGATTTTAATTCAACTTATAACAATACACGTGGGGTTTTAGTACAAGGCGGACTTGGTAAAAAGTTTAATTTTTACGCTTCGGTTTTTGAAAGTCAAGGACGGTTTGCACAGTATGTAAACGAGTATGCCGAAAGTTTGAAAGGATTTGGTCCAGATCCGGC
>NZ_JABDMV010000155.1 GCF_013001275.1 Flaviramulus sp. | reverse complement strand
ATATCTTTTAATAAGAATTTCATTCTCGCTTTGGCGCGACTTTTGCGCTCTCCATGACGATCAAAAACTCTTAAAACACCTTCCATTACTGGAATAATTTTATCTGTTTCTAAAAAATCATACAATACATCAGCATGACGTGGTTGCGATCCTAAACCTCCACCAATCATTACTTTAAATCCACGCTCTCCATTTTTAATCTTAGCAATAAACCCTAAATCGTGCATGTACGACAGTCCCGTATCTTCGTCTGAAGACGAAAAAGATACTTTGAATTTACGACCCATTTCTTGACAAATAGGATTTCTTAAGAAAAAGCGAAATAATGCGTCGGCATAAGGCGATACATCAAACGGTTCATCAACATCAATCCCAGCTGTCTCACTTGCTGTTACATTTCTTACTGTGTTACCACAAGCTTCTCGCAAGGTAACATCATCACGTTCTAATTCTGCCCAAAGTTCTGGGGTTCTATTTAAATCTACATAGTGAATTTGAATGTCTTGACGCGTTGTAATGTGTAATCTTCCTCTCGAATATTCATCAGACACATCAGAAATTCTTCGTAATTGATTACTCTTTACTTTTCCGTAGGGTAATTTAATTCGAATCATTTGTACACCCTCTTGACGCTGACCGTAAACACCACGTGCTAAACGTAGACTTCTAAATTTTTCTTCGTCTATTTTACCATTATGAAAAAGCTCAATTTTATTGGCTAATTCAATAATATCGTTTTGTACAACTGGATTTTCTATTTCTGTTCTAAAACTTTGCATTTTATTTCTTTTTATTGAATGAAACCTGCACCAACGGTATTATTAGATTGCGGATCAATTAAAATAAACGACCCATTTGTTCTGTGATTTTTGAACTGATCGTAAAAAATAGGTTTGTTTAATTTAAATGTTACTGAAGCAATATCATTAATTGCTAAACCATTTACGTCCTTTTCAAAACCTGAATAATCTGGATTAATTTTATGATTTATTCTATCTACTTTAGCCAGCACTTTGTTGATACCATGTTGCACTATATATTTACCTCCTGGAGTTAATTGATCTGAATCCATCCAACATACATTTGCCGTAAACTGTTTATCGATAGTTGGCAAATCCCCTTCTTTTACAATCATATCACCACGACTTACATTAATATCGTTTTCCAAAGTGATGGTTACAGACGAACGCCTTGATGCTGTTTCATATTTTTCATCATAGAAATAAATATCTTTAATCTTAGATCTGGTTTTTGAAGGTAATACCATAATATTATCTCCAACACTTAAATCGCCGCCGTATACTTTTCCAGCATACCCTCTATAATCATGAAAATCTTCTGTTTTCGGACGAATAACATATTGGACCGGAAAACGTGGCGTGCCTACATTAAAAATATCAGCTTTATCTAATTGCTCCAAATGCTCTAACAATGACTCACCTTTATACGAAGGCATCTTATCAGATTTGTTTACTACGTTATCACCTTTTAAAGCACTAACTGGAATAAATGTAATTTTTTGATCTTGATAATCTCTTTTGCTCATCAACTCAGAAAAATCAGCTTTGATTTTATTATACGTCTCTTCAGAATAATCAACTAAATCCATTTTATTAATCGCAACAACCACATCTTTAATTCTTAATAAATTATTGATGAAAAAATGACGATTAGTTTGCTCAATCACACCTTTTCTTGCATCAATTAAGATGATAGATGCTTGTGATGTTGATGCTCCTGTAACCATGTTACGTGTATATTCCACGTGACCGGGAGTATCTGCAATAATGTAACTTTTCTTTTTTGTTGAAAAATAGATATGAGCTACATCAATGGTTATTCCTTGTTCTCTTTCGGCAACCAAACCATCGGTTGCTAATGAGAAATCTAAGTAATCATATCCACGTTTTTTACTTGTTTTTTGTATGGCTTCTAACTTATCTGAAGTTAATGATTTAGTATCGTAAAGAATACGCCCTATCAACGTACTTTTGCCGTCGTCTACACTTCCTGCTGTTGCTATTTTTAATACTTCCATTTTATGTGATAACCTTCAAAAAAGAAGGAATATTTTTTAATTAGTGATTTGTTTTTCTAGAAATACCCTTGTTGTTTACGTTTTTCCATAGCTGCCTCAGAACGTTTATCATCAATACGAGCACCACGTTCTGAAATAGTAGAATCTCTTATTTCTTCTACTACTTTAGAAATAGATACGGCATCTGATAATACTGCTGCAGTACAACTCATATCTCCTACTGTTCTGAAACGAACCATTTCTTCAATAACTTCTTCGTTATCGTCTCTATAAACAATACCGTCTTCCGCAGACCAAATCATGCCATCTCTTAAAAACACTTTACGTTTGTGAGCAAAATAAATAGATGGAATTTCAATATTTTCCCTTTCTATATAAGACCAAACATCTAATTCTGTCCAGTTTGATATTGGGAACACACGAACGTTTTGACCATGATCAATTTCTCCATTTAACATATCAAATAATTCTGGGCGTTGGTTTTTCTCATCCCATTGACCGAAATCATCACGTACAGAAAAAATTCGTTCTTTAGCTCTTGCTTTTTCTTCATCACGTCTTGCTCCACCAATAGCTGCATCAAACTTAAACTCTTCCAAAGCATCTAAAAGCGTGGTAGTTTGCAACATATTCCTGCTTGCATAACGTCCTGATTCTTCTTTCACTTTTCCTTCATCAATTGAATCTTGTACATTTCTAACAATCAATTCTAAACCTAATTCTTTACATAAACGGTCTCTGAATTCAATCGTTTCAGGGAAATTATGACCCGTATCGATATGCATTAAAGGGAATGGTACTTTTGCAGGGTAAAACGCTTTTACAGCTAATCGCACCAAAGTGATTGAATCTTTTCCTCCAGAGAATAGCAAAACTGGTTTATCAAATTGGGCGGCTACTTCTCTCATAATATAAATGGCTTCGTTTTCAAGCGAGTTTATATGTGATGTGTCTTTTTTCATCATATTCATTTTATCAATTATCTTAAGCGTGCAAACCACACTCTCTGTTTTCTAAAGCTTTTGTTGGGTCGAAATATTTAAACTCGTTGGGTAAGTTATTTTCTTTCAAATAGGTGTTTAATTTTTCATCATTCCAGTAGTAAAATGGACTTACTTTTAAAACCCCAGTTTTACTTAGACTAAAAATGCCAATACTATCTCTAAATGTTGTTTGACCTTGACGTAAGTTTGTAAACCAAACTTTAGGTTTATGCTCGTCCATAGCGCGTTTAAAAGGCTCTAACTTTACTTGCTCTGTAAATAAAGCATGCTCAGGAGCATCAACACTAGGAATTCCTAAAACAACGTCTCGGTGTGCTGATGTTTGTTTTGGCACGTATAGAAAAATGTTTAAATCTAAATCTTTAATTACTTTTTCAGCATGTTTATATGTTTGTGGTGTATTGTAACCAGTATCGCACCAAATCACAGGGATTTTAGACTCTACCGAACTCACTGCATGTAAAATAGCTGCTTCGTAGGGTCTGAAATTTGTAGTTGCCACCGCTTCGTTATTAAGCGTTAATGCTTTCTTTATAATTTCGGCAGGCGAGGCATTTTTATATTGAATGTTTAATTGATCTATCGTATTCTGGTCTAACATTATTTTCCCCATTTAATTGAATTCCAAATGCGTTCATGAAAAAAGTACAATACCATTTTAGTTACCAATTCGATACCTCCTATCGATAATGCTAGATCAAACTTTCCTGTTATTAACCAAGAAATTAAAATTGTATCTAAAGTACCTATAGTTCTCCAGCTTAAGGACTTCACCATACTTCTAACTGGTTTCTCTGAAGCCGAATCAATTTTATAACTAGTTTTTTCTTTTTCTGCCGAATTTACTAACACTTGCGTAATCATTTTATTAGATATTATATTAATCCTATCGATTTAATAGGAATTACAAATATAAAACTTATTATTAAACAACAATCAGTCTTTACAATTTTTTAGAATAATGGAATATTTTTGGGATGAACTGAAGAAAACAGACAGAAATTCAATAAATATTATGAAATTCTCAATATTATTTACTCGATAAATCTGCTAAAGTAGTATTTCTAAATACTTTAAGTGTACTATCTCTAACCTCAATCATAAGTCTATGTACGCTACACGCATGTTCATCTGGGCAGTCGTCACATTTTTCATAATAGTTTAAACTTACACATGGTACCATAGCGATTGGACCTTCAAGTACACGCATAACTTCTGTCATTAAAATTTCTGAAGGTTCTTTTCTAAGATAATAGCCTCCATGTTTGCCTTTTTTAGAACCTAATACACCTGCTTTTCTTAAGGTTAGTAAAATACTTTCTAAAAATTTTTGGGGTATTTGTTCACTTTTTGCAATGGCACTTACTTGAACGGGGTCTTCCCCTTTACATCTAGCAATATAGGTAAGCGCTTTTAAGCCGTATTTCGTTTTTTTAGATAGCATAATGCTAATATAGGTATTTTAAAGCCTGCTTCAAATCCCCTATAATATCATCAATATGTTCTAATCCAACAGAAACTCTTACTAATCCATCAGTAATACTAACTTCTAGTCTATCTGACTCTGATAATTTACTATGTGTTGTTGAAGCTGGATGCGTTACAATGCTTCTTGTATCACCTAAATTAGCGGATAATGAACACATTTTTATTCCATTAATAAACTTACGCCCAGCTTCTATACCGCCATCTACTTCAAAACCGACCACATTGCCGCCAAGTTTCATTTGCTTTTTAGCGACTTCGTATTGTGGATGCGATTTTAAAAACGGATATTTTACCCAATTAACTTTCGAGTGATTTTCTAAAAATTCGGCAACTTTTAAAGCATTTTCACAATGCTTATCGACTCTCACTGCAAGTGTCTCTAAACTTTTTGAAAGTGTCCAAGCATTAAAAGGTGATAATGCTGGACCTGTGTTTCTGGCAAAAAGATATATTTCTCTTATTAAATCGGCATTCCCTACAGTTACGCCACCTAAAACGCGGCCTTGTCCATCCATTAACTTAGTGGCCGAATGGATTACCAAGTGCGCTCCAAATTTTATAGGTTGCTGCAAATATGGTGTTGCAAAACAGTTATCGATAATTAAAATGAGGTTATGCTTTTTAGCGATTTCACCTAACAGCTCCAAATCGATAATATCAATCGCTGGATTGGTTGGGGATTCTGCAAATAAAATCTTTGTTTTTGGATTAATAAAACTTTTAATAGTTTCGGGCTTATTAATATCGAAATAACTTGTTTCAATATTCCATTTTGGTAAATATTTGGTGAATAACGTATGTGTTGAACCAAATACCGAACGTGCCGAAACAATATGGTCGCCACTATTTAGCAACGCTGCAAAAGTTGAAAAAACCGCCGCCATTCCAGTAGCAAATGCATAACCACTTTCGGCACCTTCCATTTTACAAACCTTATCTACAAATTCAGTCGTATTCGGATTCGTAAATCGGCTATAAATATTACGGTCTTTTTCTTCTGTAAAAGAAGCTCGCATATCTTCAGCATCTTCAAAAATAAAACTAGATGTTAAGTATAATGGACTGGTGTGCTCAAGAAATTCTGTGCGCTCTAATTGTGTGCGAATGGCTTCAGTTTCAAATTTCTTTTTATTCTCACTCATAATTCTAATTTATATGCTTCGATAACCTTAATATATCTCCAAACACGCCTCTTGCTGTTACCTCAGCTCCTGCACCTGCTCCTTGAATAACTATAGGCTGCTCACCATAACTTTCGGTAAATATTTCAAAAATAGCATCACTGCCCTTTACATGCCCTAAGGTACTATCTGCTGGAATTGACACTAATTTTACTTCTAAGTTTCCTTTATCTTGTGATAAATCTCCTGATAAATCCCCTACATATCGTAATACATGACCAGCTTTTTGTTCATTCTTTATTTTTTGAAATTCTTCATCTAAAACATCTAATTGTTTTAAAAATGATTCAACTGATATATTTTGATACGCATCTGGTATTAAATTTTGAACCGATACATCTTTAAATTCGTTTTGCAAATCTAACTCTCTTGCCAAAATTAACAACTTTCTCGCTACATCATTTCCTGAAAAGTCTTCTCTTGGGTCTGGTTCTGTAAATCCTTTATCGATAGTTTCTTGAACTATCACACTAAACGGTTTATCTTGAATTGAAAAATTATTAAATAAATAGCTTAAAGTCCCTGAAAATACGCCACGAATTCTAGTAATATTTTCACCCGATTCGTGTAATAATTTAATAGTGTCAATTAATGGCAAACCCGCGCCAACTGTAGTTTCGTATAAGTACTGTTTGTTGTGCTCTTCTAATTGAACACGTAATGTTTTATAAAAGTCGTGCGAAACAGTATTGGCAATTTTGTTTGATGACACCAAATCAAATCCTGCTTCAACCAATGGTAAATAATTTTTATAAAAATCTGAACTAGAGGTATTATCAACCGCAATTAAATTTTCTAAATGGTTTGCTTTTGCGAAATCGATGATATCTTGAATATTACTTTCTTTTGAAGTGGATTTAATTGATTCTTGCCAATTTGTATTTACTCCTTTTTTATTTAAAAGCAGCTTTTTAGAATTGGCAATAGCGAATACATTTAAGTTAATACCCTTGCGTTTTTCTAAATCGTTTTTAGATTTTAAAATTTGATTTATTAATGCAGTACCCACTAGACCATGACCAAAAATAGCAATATTTATCTTTTTTGAAATACCGAAAATTTCGCCATGAATAACATTCATAGCTTTATGGAGTTGGCTCTTTTTTACAACCAAACTTACATTTCTACCAGTAATGGTATTATTAAATAAGAGCGGTGTAATTTGGTTTCTAATAAGCGCATTAAATGGTTTATGAAATGAACTTAGTTCTATTCCAATTATTGATATTACTGCAACATCATCAATAACATCAATTTTATTAACGTCTTGTGAGTAAAAATCGTTTTCAAATTCACGTTCTAAAGCAATAACTGCTTGTGTTGCATGGTCTGCATCAATTATTAATCCTATACCACGTTCAGAAGAACCTTGAGAAATAATACTTACACTTATATCTCTATTTGCTAAAGCAGAAAAAATTCTGGCATCAACACCAATTTTACCTAAAAGACCACGTCCTTCTAAATTTAAAAGTGCAACATTATCTAACACTGACAAGGATGTAACTTCTTTAGAGTTTGGTTTTGCTGTAATTAATGTGCCTTCATCCTCTGAATTAAAAGTGTTTAAAATTCGAAGACTGATGTTTTTTTCAACCAACGGTATTATGGTTTTTGCGTGTAAAACCGTTGTTCCAAAATTGGCCAATTCATTAGCTTCGGCAAACGATAATTCTCTAATTTTTTGAGCATCCTCAACCAATTCAGGATTTGCTGTATAAATTCCGCTTACATGAGTGTAATTTTGCAACTCTTCGGCATCTAAATAATTGGCTAATAAGGCTGCGGTATAATTACTACCATTTCTCCCTAAGGTTGTGGTTTCATTTTTAGCGTTTGATGCTATAAACCCAGTTACAACATTGACCGTATCGGTGTTGTTTTGTTTAAAATACTCCTTAATGTTATCTTTTGATAATTGCGAAATAGGTTTTGCATTACCAAAAGTAGCATCCGTTTTTATTAGTTGTCGTGTATCAGTCGCTTTCGCTTTTATGTTTTTTTGATTTAATAATTCTGAAACTATTTTAACTGCGAGTAATTCGCCTTGAGCTAAAATTTCGTCTTTAGTTTTTTTACTATAATCACGCAATAAACTAACACCTTCAAAGAGTTTGTCCAAAATTGAAAATTCTTGCGAAAAATCAATCGATGGAAGCGGTTCTTTTTGATACTTTTTAAAGATGTCTAATGCCAATTTATAATCTTCTCCATTTTTTGATTTGTTCAGAATAATTTCAAGTTCGTTAGTAGAATTCCCGCGTGCCGAAACAACCACAGTAATTTTTTCTCCATTATTTAATTTATTTTCAATAATGGAAATCACTTTACTCAAGCCTTCTCCGTTAGCTAACGATTTTCCTCCAAACTTTAATACTTTCATTTTTCTTTTTTTAGAATCTGGCACAAAAACGCCTTCTATAATTTTTTCTAACTGCTCATACTCCATCAAAAAAGCGTCGTGCCCGTGTACTGAATTAATCTCGTTATAAGTAACATTAGCATGTGTTAGCGCTAATTGCTTATGAGTTTGCCTGTTTTCTTCAGCTGTAAAAAACAAATCAGAATCTACCCCAACAATATGAATGTTTGCTTTTATCCCTTCTAAAACATTTAAATCTGCTCGTCTATTTTTTGTAACGTCTATTGTTTTTAAAAGCTGATTCATCAATTTATAAGCTGACAATTGAAAACGTTCCTGTAACTTTTTACCATGATGTAACAACCAACTTTCTACATTAAAAATTTCCGAATCTTCATTTTTCGAACGTTGAAAACGTTCTTTAAATGATTCAGGTGTTCGGTAGCATAACATAGCATGCATTCTTGCGTCATGTACTGGGTTTTTAGAATTTAATAAAAATTGTTCCTGAATTTGACAGTTGGCAATCAACCAATCGGTAGATTTCCAATCTGTCGCAACGGGTATTAAATGCTCAGTAAAATCTGGTTTTAAAACAGCCATTTCCCAAGCAATTCCTCCACCTAATGAGCCTCCAATTGTTGCAAAGAGCTTTTCTGTTTTTAATTCTTTAAGCCCAATTAAAAACAAACTTGCAATGTCTCTAGCAATAAAATCCTTGTAATTATCAATCACAAAACCATCAAACCCATTCCCAGGAATATTAAATGCTAAAACCGTGTAAAGGCTTGTATCAATCACTTTATCCTTACCTACTAAATCTATCCACCAACCATCTTTCCCCGCCACATTACTATTGCCCGTTAAAGCATGATTTACTAAAACAACAGGTGCAGAACCTAAAGGTTTACCAAAAACCTGATAACTAAGTTTTATTTCCGGAATGGAAACTTTACCTTCAGTAATAAAGTTTTTAATTATGATATGTTGTAACAGGTCTTTCAAAAAGAAATATTTCTAAGTTTTAAATTGTCTTGAAGGCTTCTTTTAAATCGGCTTTTAAATCTTCGAGATCTTCAATTCCAACAGACAATCGAATTAAATCCCCGGATACACCAGCAGATGCTTGTTCTGCTTCATCTAATTGTTGATGTGTTGTACTCCCAGGATGGATAATCAGGGATTTTGTATCTCCAATGTTGGCTAATAATGAGAACAATTTTGTATTGTCTGCTATTTTTTTAGCTGCTTCAAAACCACCTTTATGTCCAAAAGTAACGATACCACTTTGCCCATTTGGCAAATATTTATCAGCTAATTTTTTGTATTTGCTACTTTCTAAACCTGGATAATTAACCCAAGCAACCTCATCTTGAGCTTCCAACCATTTTGCTAATTCTAAGGCATTCTTGCTATGTTGCTTGATTCTAATTGGTAAGGTTTCTAATCCTTGAATAATATTGAATGCGTTTGTTGGACTTAAAGCCCCACCAAAATCCCTTAATCCTTCAAGAATTAATTTAAATGTGTATGATGCTGCGCCTAAAGTTTCATGATATTTCAATCCGTGGTATCCAGCAGATGGCTCTGTAAATTCAGGAAATTTACCATTTGCCCAATTAAAAGTACCGGCATCTATAATTGCGCCACCTAAAGATGTTCCTTGACCACCAATATATTTTGTTAAAGAGTGAATTACAATATTTGCACCATGCTTAATTGGATTTAATAATGCCGGAGTAGCCACTGTATTATCAACTATAAATGGTACTTCTGCCGCTTTAGAATGTTCTGCAATAGCTTCTAAATCTAAAACATCAAGCTTTGGGTTTCCTAAAGATTCTACAAAAAATGCTCGGGTATTATCTTTTACAGCTGTTGCAAAATTTTCTGGGTTTGAAGCATCAACAAATGTGGTTGTAATTCCAAATCTTGGTAAAGTCACACTTAATAAATTGTATGTACCTCCATACAAACTACTTGAAGCTACTATGTGATCGCCCGCTTTTAACAAGGTTAACAAACCTGTTGCAATAGCGGCTGTTCCTGATGCAAAAACCACTGCTCCAATACCGCCTTCAACGGCAGCTAGACGTTCTTGTAGAATTTGATTTGTTGGATTGTTTAAACGTGTGTAAATGAACCCTAATTCTTGAAGCGAAAACAAATTTGCTGCATGATCTGAGTTATTGAACACGTACGATGTTGTTTGATAAATTGGTACGGCACGAGTGCCTCCGTTTGCCGAAACATCATGTCCTGCGTGTAATGCGTTTGTTGCTAATTTTAATGTACTCATTTTTCTAATTTTTTTTGAATTAATAAATTAAACCAAAAGCCAAATGCGTTTAAAACGTACTTAATAGAAAAATGTTAAAAAGAATAAAGAAACTACCGAGGGTAATTTCGTTTGGTTATCTATCTAAAACCCTAAAATTAATTTAGAAATTTAAGTAGAATTTAGCACCTTCTTTACTAGTAAAGGGTTGCTAAGGTTTCACAGGGTCTAATCCCTCCACCTTTCTTGATAACATTTCAGTAAGTGTATTGAACTTTGTTGATGCAAATATTCGTTCAGAAAAAGTTAATATCCAAATTTTTTGGCGACTATTTTATTTTGTTAAACGCTTTTCATGAAACTTATTTCGAATAACAAGCCCAATCGGTTTGTTTTGAATTTTAGATTCTAACCACGAAATAATATCTAAATATAAAAATGCGCGACTCTCATATGGATCGTTTTCAAACTCTTTTAATTTTTTATGAAGTTTAATAAATTCGTTCTTCACTTCATTTGGATATATATCTCCCAAAACTCTTAAAAACTTAATGAATTCAATTTGCACTTCGTACAAATCTTCCATTTTAATTAAAAACTTATAAGTGCTTTTTATTAACACATCTAGATTATAATCAAGTCCTGCTTCATAGTGAGCAACTAAATTTAAAATTCTTGAAAAACACAACAAATCTTCACGCATTTGTAACGATTTATTACTTATTATTTTATCCAAATAATAAATACATTTTTTATTTTCGCCCGCTCCAAAATACATGCTGGCTATTTTATAATAAAATACCATTATATGGTGTTCATCAATACGGTTTTTGTAATTTTTTAACCGCTCTAAAACCTCATCTATAAGCGGCAATCCCTCATTAAAACTGCCTTCTAAAAAATGAAGATTAAATTTGTTATTATAAATAAACAGGAATGCTAAACTTTCATTATTATCATCTAAAGGAAACCACTTTTCTTTCGTTATTTCTTCCAATTGAAAAAGTGTTGTTTTAAATTTTTCATATTGTCTTAAATAGAAAAGTGCTTCTAACAAATAATGATTTCCTCTTAAAAAAAACACAGGATTTAAAATAATTTGATCCTTGTTTTTATAAAATAAATCAACCCATTTTGATGCATATTTGTAACACGATAAAAAATCAACTGTTAAAAAGCTATACCACAAATACGATTTATAAAGCCATAATTTTTCTCTAAACCCTAATTTATCGATGTCGTATTTTGGCAGTCTGTCATTAAAATAATTTGTTATTACTTGATGCTCTTCGTCATTTTTTACATAGCCCGTTTTTAAAAATAAACCATATAACTGAAGTGATAGATTAGAGAGTTTGCTTGCCAGTACGTTTTGTAAACTTAATTCTTTGGCTTGAATAGAAAGTTCGTCGGCCCTGTTATTTAAGCTCCGTGTTATATATTGTGATTCTATTACTTTTTCAAGCTCAACAATTTCATAAGCAACGTTTTTCTCTTCATTAGTTATAGCTAAATTTTTAGCCTTATCTAAAATTTTTAAACTTTGTTTATAAAGTCCTTTATGATAAAGAATCGTGGCAAAATCTAGTTGCTCCCGTATTTGAATCCTGATGTTTTGATGTGATGGATTTAATCGTAAACTAATTAATATCTGTTTATATAAATGTGCTTTTAAGTTAGAAAGTTGCTGCTTTTTTACTATGCCTTTTTTTAAAATTGAAGCCTCATCATAAACTGATATTTTATCAAGAATATTAAAAAGTGTTAAGAATTTTGAGTCTTCATTTACACCCAATCTTCCTACATAAAGTTTAAATTGTCTTTTCTCTGATTTAGACAACGACTTTACTAACACAAACAAATTATCTTTTTGCTCTCTTGTCATAGTTACAAAAACAATATTAAAAAACTGATTTACAGGTATTTAAATGATTTATTACAAGGTTAAACATCGTAATAATATCATGTTTAATTCTCTTTTTAGATAACCAAAATATAACTTCGTATAACAATACGAAAATATAATTTAATAAATGTCTGATAATAAGGTCCAAATTTTTGATACAACGCTTAGAGATGGCGAACAAGTCCCTGGTTGTAAGTTAAATACTGAACAGAAATTAATTATAGCTGAACAATTAGATATTTTGGGTGTTGACATTATTGAAGCGGGTTTTCCGGTCTCTAGTCCTGGTGATTTTAATTCAGTGCAAGAGATTTCAAAAATTGTAAAACATGCAACGGTTTGTGGTTTAACACGATCGGTTGAAAATGATATAAAAGTTGCTGCTGAAGCATTAAAATACGCGAAAACGGCAAGAATCCATACAGGTATTGGCACTTCTGATTCTCATATAAAGCATAAATTCAAATCCACACAAGAAGCGATAATAGAGCGTGCAGTTAAAGCTGTTAGTTACGCAAAATCATTCGTAGAAGATGTTGAATTTTATGCCGAAGACGCAGGTAGAACTGATAATGAATATTTGGCTCGTGTTTGCGAAGCTGTGATAAAAGCAGGTGCTACAGTTTTAAATATTCCAGATACTACAGGATACTGTTTACCACATGAGTATGGAGCAAAAATAAAATACTTAAAGGAAAATGTTAAAGGTATTGATAAAGCTATATTATCATGTCATTGTCATAACGATTTGGGATTAGCAACGGCTAATTCGATTGAAGGTGTTATTAACGGCGCACGTCAAATTGAATGTACTATTAATGGCATTGGTGAGCGAGCAGGAAATACCGCTTTAGAGGAAGTGGTAATGATTTTAAAGCAGCATCCTTATCTTAATTTAGATACTGGTATAAAAACTGAGATGCTATACGGTGTTAGCCAATTAGTTTCTGATAGTATGGGGATTTATACGCAACCAAACAAGGCCATTGTAGGCGCAAATGCTTTTGCTCACAGTTCTGGAATTCATCAAGATGGTGTTATTAAAAATCGTGAAACATACGAAATTATAGACCCTAAAGACGTTGGTGTAACAGAATCTGCAATTGTATTAACAGCAAGAAGCGGAAGAGCTGCATTGGCTTATAGAGCCAAAAATGTTGGATATGAATTAACAAAACTTCAATTAGATGAAATCTATACTAATTTTTTAGATTTTGCCGATAAGAAAAAAGAAGTTGATGATAATGACATTCATCAAATAATAGAGAATAGTAAAGTTTATAATGAGATCATTTCAGCTTAATAAGTAAGTCAATGAAGTTAAATATTGCCGTTTTACCAGGCGATGGTATTGGTCCAGAAGTAACAGCTCAAGCCGTAAAGGTATTGAAAGCTGTTGCTATGGAATTTAATCACATATTTACATTTCAACCAGCATTAATAGGAGCGGCTGCGATTAACAAAACTGGGACCGCTTTACCCGAAGAAACTATAAAAATTTGCAAAAAAGCAGATGCTGTTTTGTTTGGTGCAATTGGCAATACAAAATATGACAACGACCCAAATGCAAAAATACGCCCAGAACAAGGGCTTATGGGTATTCGAAAAGAATTAGGACTATATACAAACATAAGACCCGTAATTGCTTACGAAGATTTACTTAACAAATCTTCACTTAAAGTAAAACAAATAAAAGACACCAATATTATTATTTACAGAGAACTTACTGGTGGAATTTATTTTGGTGAAAAGAAGTTAAGTAAAGATGGGAATACCGCATCGGATATTTGTGAATATCACAGATTTGAAATAGAGCGTATAGCTCATTTAGCTTTTAAGGCCGCACAATCAAGAAAACGTAAATTAACTTTAGTTGATAAAGCGAATGCTTTGGAAAGCTCCAAACTTTGGCGTCGTGTGGTACAAGAAATAGCACCGCAGTATCCAAATGTTAAAACGAATTACATGTATATTGATAATGCTGCAATGGAACTTATTATTCATCCAAGACAGTTTGATGTTATTTTAACTGAAAATATGTTTGGCGATATCCTATCAGAAGAAGCTAGCGTTATTGTAGGGTCAATTGGTTTATTAGCATCAGCATCTATCGGCGATAAACATGCGATGTTCGAACCTATTCATGGAGCTTACACAAAAGCAGCGAATCGAGGTGTTGCCAACCCGATAGCTTCAATTTTATCAGTAGCCATGTTGTTAGATCATTTTGGGCTACACGAAGAGGCGTCACTTGTGAGAGATGCAGTTGATAAATCTTTAAAACTGCACATCACTACACCAGATTTAAACAATAAATACGATAATATTACCACCACAAAAGTTGGAGATTTTATAGAGGATTTTATAAATAATCCTGATGAAACCAATTTAAACTTTACCAACATACATTTAGGGCAATCTACGATTATTTAATTTTGAGTTAGTCACCAACAAATTAATCAAACTAGTAAGTCCTTGAAAGCGTATTTTACGAATGCGCTTTTTTAATGTTTATTATTCTGATTTTTGTTAAGAATATTTGTAAGTTAACTACGTAAAATTGCGCACTTAGATTCTTATAGTGTCATGAGATTTGTATTTATATTTTTATAAGTTTAATCCGCAGTTCTCCTTAATACCGGCTGTGTTTTAATTTTCTTTATCGAGCCAAATGGTATTGGAGCAAATGACCAAATGGTACAGGAAATAGCAAACAAAGCAATATATGTTGCGGTATCGTATGTTGATATTAGAACATAAATTGTAAAAGCCGTGAAAATCGATAATGCAATTATGAATACTATAGATATGCCCGTATTAACTCTTTAATAAGACTTTAGCTGTTTAGTCGATTGTGTTTCAATTCTTCATTATTCAAATCGTTTGGTTTTTTTAACTTTTTCACATCAACTAAATAAGTAATTATTTCTATCCAATATACTAACGAAATTGAAATTATTTTTAAATTAATCGCTAGCTTTTTTCTTTTTATCCTTAAATGTATCAAACTCAGATTTTGTTTCTCTTTTTGGAAAATTGTTATTCGTTCTTTCAATATCAGCAAATTCAAAATTAGGATCTAAATTAACATTAGCAACTTCTTTATCCTTTAAAAACGTGTGTTGAATTTCGTATTCGTTTCTTCGCCAAATC
>NZ_JABDMV010000153.1 GCF_013001275.1 Flaviramulus sp. | reverse complement strand
TATGTTTACGCAACATACTTAAAGCAAATAATGTTAATTGGCAATATTGTAATCTCATTATTGGTAGCATTAAGCATTATCATTGTTGGTGTTTTTGAATTGCTCCCTTCATTAACGCCGTCAAATCAACAAACTCAAGCTATATTTTTTAAAGTTATTTTTGATTATGCATTGTTCGCATTCATTATTAATTTTCTTAGAGAAATAGCGAAAGATATTGAAGATATTGATGGTGATTACAAAGCTGAAATGAATACGTTACCTATTATTATTGGGAGAGACCGTGCAAAAAATATTTTGGCAGTTTTAAATTTTATTCCTTTAATAGCAATCATTTATTACGTCGTATCAAATCTTTATAAACAACCAGTAGCGGTTGGTTATTTTCTAATATTTATTATTGCTCCACTACTCTACACGTGTATCAAATCGTTTAGTGCTGAAACAAAAAAAGACTTCTATCACTTAAGCAATATGTACAAAATAGTCATGCTTTTTGGTATGCTTTCATTACTTTTATACAAGTACATCATACTTAAGTAATGCTAAACGAAAAACTAAAAAACCATCATCTTATTTTAGCTTCAGGTTCACCAAGAAGACAAGAATTTTTTAAAAGCTTAGGATTAGAATTTGAAGTGAGGTTAAAACCAGTAAAAGAGGAATATCCTCCGCGTTTAACCCATTTTGAAATTAGTAATTATTTGGCTCAACTCAAGGCGCTTCCATTTAAAAATGACTTAAACCCTAAAGACATTTTAATCACTAGCGATACCATCGTTTGGCATGAAAATATGGCCCTTGGTAAACCTAGAGATTCAGATGAAGCGTTCAGTATTTTAAAATCTTTAAGCGATAAAACTCATGAGGTTATCACTTCGGTTTGTTTTACAATGACTAACTACGAAAAAACCTTACATAATATCACTAAAGTAACTTTTAAGGCACTTTCAGATGAAGAAATAACTTACTATGTTAAAACCTTTAAACCATTTGATAAAGCAGGTGCTTATGGTATACAAGAATGGATTGGGCAAATCGGTGTTTCAAAAATAGAAGGATCTTATTTTAACGTTATGGGTTTGCCTATTCACCTTGTTTATAAAACGTTAAATAGCATTGTAGACTCTCATTAAGTTTGTAACTTTAAATCAAAACACATCATGTTAAAAAGAATTATTAAGGTAGAACTAATATTTTGGATTGTTGTTGGTTTTTTAACGCTTCTTGTGTCGTGTAAAAAACAAAACAATGACATTGCTTTTAATGTTGAAGAACAACAGTTTACTACTAACGTGAAAGCAAAATTATCACCCGAATTTAAAGCCTATTGGTACGCTGGTGAAGCTGAAATTTCATCTTATAAATTAGAGCAAGCCCGTTATGGTGAAATTAGAGAAGGCAAAGCAGTTTTAGTTTATGTAACCGAAGATTTTTTACCAGAAATTCAAGTAAAAGCAGATAATAGAAGCCAAAAAAACATTCCCGTTTTAAAATTGAATGCTACAAAGAACTTCCTAACAGGGATTTACCCATATTCTATTATGCAGAGTACTTTTTATCCAGTTTCAAACAAAAATCATGCTTTAAAAATATCTGCTTCGGTGCAGGAATGGTGCGGCCATGTATACACGCAACTTAATAACAAAGATCATTTTGAAATAAAATCTCATTCATATTTTGAAAATGAAGCAGATCAAAATTTCAAACTCACCAAATTTATTTTAGAAAACGAACTCTGGGCACAATTACGAATAAATCCGGAATCCTTACCCATAGGAAATTTAGAAATCATTCCTTCCTTCGAATTTATAAGATTACGTCATGTATCACTAAAGCCTTATAAAGCGATAGCCGCTCTAAATAAAAATATTTACACAATTTCTTATCCAGATTTAAATAGAACACTTTCAATTCAATTCAATCCCAATTTTCCTTATGATATTTTAGAGTGGGAAGAAACTTTTATAAGTGGATTTGGTTCTAGTGAATCAAGTTTAACAACTAAAGCTACGAAGCTTCAAACTATTAAATCTCCTTATTGGCAAAAGAATAAAAACCAAGATGAATATCTGCGAGAAACTCTTCAACTTAATTAATTAAATATGATTTTGTAATGTATCTTTACATTTTATTTTAATGCATACATTATGTTTATATACGAATATCAAAATGAATTAATTATAAGTGGAATTATACTTATTTCGTTACTTATAGTGCGCTTTATCACGCATTTTACAATCACTAAAATTGCAAGAAAAAATGACATAAACGACGCCAGAATTAGGTTAATTCGTAGATATGTAACGGTTACACTTTTCTTAGTCGCCATACTCATTGAAGCCTTTGTTTTTGGAACGGAATTTAGAGAAATAGCCCTAGTTTTTTCTTCTCTTTTTGCAATTATTGGAATCGGTTTATTTGCAGTTTGGTCTATTTTAAGTAATATAACATCTGGAATTATTATGTTTTTTAATTTCCCATATAAAGTGGGCGATAAAATAGCTATCCATGATAAAGATTTCCCTGTTGAAGCCATAATTGAAGATATTAGAGCCTTTCAATTACATTTATTACTAGAAAATGGTGATTTAGTGACATACCCAAATAACCTAATATTACAAAAAGCGGTTACTTTAATTAAAAAAGACGCCATTGTAGAACTCGATAATGGAGCTGAATAAATATTACCTATATTTATAATATTAATGTTTCAAATGGCTAAAATTAGAACTCAACTTTCCAAAAAAAAATTAGGACAAGCACCAGGAAGTATTATTTATACTGGTGAAAAATCTGATCAAAAATTATTTATTGAGGCTTTTGATTATACTAAAGACAAGTGCATTGCTAGGGAATTATTAA
Source organism: Flaviramulus sp. (assembly GCF_013001275.1). Classification (GTDB taxonomy): domain Bacteria; phylum Bacteroidota; class Bacteroidia; order Flavobacteriales; family Flavobacteriaceae; genus JABDMV01. The sequence continues at coordinate 5,206 of NZ_JABDMV010000153.1, read as the reverse complement.
ATGTTGAAGAATGTTTTAATTTTGAAGAGGGATCAATAACGTGGATAAACATAAATGGTTTAAACCATGTTGAAGCTATTGGAAAAATTGGTGATCATTATGAGCTACACCCTTTAGTACTTGAGGATATAGTAAATATAAGGCAACGCCCAAAAATAGATGAATATGAAGATTATCTATTTGTGGTTCTAAAAATGCTTTATTATGATGCTAATGAAAAAATAGTATCCGAACAAGTAAGTTTTATTCTTGGTAAAGAATACGTGCTAACTTTTCAAGAATCAGACGGCGATGTTTTTAACGAAGTAAGGGAACGAATAAAGCAAGGTAAAGGACGCGTACGCAGTCAAAATGCCGATTATTTACTTTACGTTTTAATTGATGCCGTTGTAGATCATTACTTTAGTGTTATTGAAATTTTAGGCGATAAAATAGAAGACTTCGAAACAGAAATATTTTCAGGTAATGCCACTGATGATGTTAGTAGAGATATTCAAGATTTAAAACGAGAAATCTTAAGAGTAAGACGCGCCATATTTCCACTTCGCGAAGTAATTAATCGCATCGAAAAAAATGATAGCCAATTAATTGAAAAAAAGACACTTACCTATTACAGAGATATTTACGACCATTTAATTCAAGTTTCAGAAAACATTGATATTTATCGAGAAATGATTTGGAGTTTAATGGACATGTACATGACAACCATTAGCAACAAAATGAATGAAGTTATGAAAGTACTAACTATTATGGCTTCCATATTTATTCCTTTAACTTTTATTGCGGGTATTTATGGTATGAACTTCGAATACATACCAGAGCTAAGCTATAAGTACTCTTACTTTATTTTATGGGGAGTTTTGATACTAATTTTTATTAGTATGATTGTATATTTTAAGCGTAAAAAATGGTTATAAATATGTCATATTGACATTTTATTGAATCCAAAAACTCGCTATTTTCACTTGGTATATTTTTTGAATTTATAGCAACACATTGTTTAATTTAAAAATATTACGAAGATGAAAACATTCCGTTTAATTCCTTTATTTTGTCTTTTATTTTTTAATTGTACAGGACAAGACAAGAAACAAGAAGAAACAAATACTTTTAAACCTGATGCAAATATTCAAGTTAATAAAGAATATGATGAGCACGGCAATTTAATAAAATACGATTCTATCTATTCTTACAGCTATTCCTCTAATGGGAAAATAAATGATAGTATGAAAACTCAATTTCAACGTCATTTTAATAGCCACTCATTTTTTAACGATACTTTTTATGATGACTTTTTTAAGCGCGATTCTTTAACTGGATTTTATCATCATAGAAATTTTTTCTTCGACGGATTTATGAATAAAAACGAAGAAATAAAAAAAATGATGAGGCGTATGGATTCAATACAGCAAATGTTTTTTAAGGAAAATCGAGAAAGTATAATACCCGAAGAACCCGAAAAATCTAAACTAAACAGAATTTAAACTTAAATTTATTAAACCGTTAAATAAAAATTAAAACCAGCATGAGTGCTGGTTTCTTTATTTATATTTGATTGAATAACCAGTCGACCATATGCAAAAGATACTCATCTTAATTTCATTTTTACTATTATCAAACCTTTATATACAGGCTCAAAAGCCCACAACACCTTCTTCTTCAGAGATCTACGAATCTATTCGAAAACTAAATTTTTTAGGTTCTGTCCTTTATGTTGCTGCACACCCAGATGATGAAAACACGCGTTTAATCGCATATATGTCTAACCACTTAAAAGCTAGAACAGCTTATTTATCATTAACTCGAGGCGATGGTGGACAAAACCTTATTGGTACAGAAATAAGAGAGCTCTTAGGTGTTATTCGAACTCAAGAATTATTGGCTGCGAGACGCATTGATGGCGGTGAACAATTATTTACAAGGGCAAACGATTTTGGCTATTCAAAACATCCTGATGAAACCTTAGAAATTTGGAATAAAGATCAAGTGTTAAGCGATGTGGTTTTGGCAATTAGAAAATTTAAACCAGACATTATTGTAAATAGATTTGATCACAGAACCCCAGGGTCTACTCATGGGCATCATACTAGTTCTGCGATGTTAAGTATGGAAGCTTTTGATTTAGCAAACGATAATTCGGCTTTTCCTGCACAGCTAAGTCAAACCAGTAAATGGCAACCAAAACGCTTATTTTTTAACACAAGCTGGTGGTTTTATGGTAGTCAAGAAAATTTCGATAAAGCTGATAAAAGCAATATGGTTAGTTTTGATATTGGCACTTATTATCCTTTAAAAGGGTTGTCAAATAATGAGATCGCTGCTATTGCCAGTAGTCAGCATTTGTCTCAAGGATTTGGTCGCTTATCTCAGCGTGGAACTCAAAATGAATATATTGAGTTTTTAAAAGGAGATCCTTTAGAAGATAATGAAAATATTTTTGCAGGAATTGACACTTCATGGAATAGATTAAAAGGTGGGCATGATGTTGGAGTTATTTTAAATAAGATTGAGAATAATTTTAATTTTAAAAACCCCTCAGAACATATTCCTCAACTATTAGAAGCCTATAAATTACTTGATAAAATTGAAGACACACAATGGAAATCACATAAAATTAATGAATTAAAATCTGTAATTGAAATGTGTCTTGGTTTGTATTTAGAATCTTCAGCCGATACTAATTGGGCAACTCAAAATGAAATCATCAATCTAAATATTGAAGTTTTAAATAGAAGTGATTTAACAATTACACTAATAAGTATTGAAAACTCTAATGGGGTAATTATTTCTAAAAATATTTCGCTTGAAAAAAATATAAAATATGAATTTAAAGAAATTATTAAAATTGAAGGAGATGCCCAACCAACAGCTCCATATTGGCTCATCAAAAAAGGTGCGTTAGGTATGTATAGAGTAGATAAATCTAACTTGATAGGAAAACCTGAAACGCCAAGGTCGTATCAAATAAATTTCAATCTTTTAATAAATAAAGTTCCATTTACATTTACAAAAAGTATAATTCAACGATTTTCAAAACCGGAAAAGGGTGAAATATATCGTCCATTTGAAATTATTCCAGAGGTTTCAGCAAAAATTACTGAGAAAGTTATCGTTTTTGAAAATGATAAACAACGAGATATTAAAGTTGTTATTAAAGCTGGTCGTAATAATTTAGAAGGATTTGTTGAAGTATGTCATCCTAATAATTGGAGCGTATATCCAAAAAATCAAAAAATTTCGATTAAAAATAAAAACGAAGACCAGACGCTTATTTTTACAGTGATTCCTCCAAAAATTCAAAGTGAAGGAACTATAAGTCCGATTGTTCATGTTGACGAAAAAAATTATTCAAAAGAACTTATTGAAATTGATTATGAGCATATTCCTTTTCAATCCGTTTTACTTCCCAGCGAAAGCAAAATTGTACGACTTGATTTAAAAAAGAAAGGTGAAAACATTGGTTACATACAAGGTGCAGGTGATGTAGTTCCTGAAAGTTTACAGCAAATAGGTTACAATGTTCGTATTATACTGCCTGAAGAAATAAATACTGAAACACTGAGTAGATTTGATGCTATTGTTGTTGGAATCAGAGCATACAATACGCTAGACAATTTAAAATTTAAACAGCATTTATTATTTGATTTTGTTGCGAATGGCGGCAATATGATAGTACAATACAATACTAGCCATAGATTGAATGTTGATGAATTGGCGCCTTATGATTTAAAATTATCAAGAGATAGAGTGACTGATGAAAATTCCGAGGTACGATTCTTAAATCCCAATCACGAAATATTAAATTCACCAAATAAAATCACTCAAAAAGACTTTGAAGGATGGACTCAAGAGCGCGGCCTGTATTTTCCTGATGAATGGTCTGAGGAGTTCACTCCTATTCTTTCTATGAACGACAAAGGAGAGTCTCCTAAAGATGGTAGTTTGTTAGTTGCCAAACATGGAAAAGGTTTTTATATGTACACAAGCTTAAGCTTTTTTAGAGAATTTCCTGAAGGTGTTTCTGGGGCATATCGATTATTTGCCAATATGTTATCCATCGGCAAAGAAAATTTAAAAGTTGAAAAATAAGCTAAACGATTAACTATGAATAACCAAAAACATAGCAAGCAACCTTGGCTAAAACTATATTCCATAGTATTAATTGCAAACGCTCTTTATATTCTAGCATTTTATTTAATCACTCAATTCTTTTAATATGCAAATTTTAAGTTTTGTTGATTGGACTGTACTTATAGTAACACTATTGGCGATTGTTGCTTATGGTACTTGGCAAACCAGAGGAAGCAAAAATGTACAAGATTACCTAAAAGGTGGTAATACCTCAAAATGGTGGACTATAGGATTATCTGTTATGGCTACCCAAGCCAGTGCAATAACTTTTTTATCCACACCTGGGCAAGCCTTTAATGATGGAATGGGCTTTGTTCAATTTTATTTTGGTTTACCAATTGCAATGGTTGTAATTTGTATGGTTTTTATACCACTCTATCATCGCTTAAAAGTGTATACAGCCTATGAATTTTTGGAAAATCGATTTGATTTAAAAACACGCACACTTACGGCAATCTTATTTTTAATACAACGCGGACTGGCAGCTGGTATAACTATTTTTGCACCAGCCATAATTTTATCGGTTGTATTGGGTTGGGATTTGTTAACTCTAAATATTGTTATTGGCTTATTAGTAATTATTTATACCGTTTCGGGAGGGACACGAGCTGTAAACGTAACTCAAAAACACCAAATGGTGGTTATTTTTATTGGCATGCTAGTCGCTTTTTTCTTGATTGTGGATAAACTACCGGCAGATATTACGTTTAAAAAAGCGTTAGATATTGCTGGCGCGAGCGGTAAAATGAAGGTGTTAGATTTTTCATTCAATTTAAATAATCGCTACACGTTTTGGAGCGGTATTATTGGTGGAACCTTCTTAATGCTATCTTATTTTGGGACTGATCAAAGTCAAGTACAACGTTACTTGTCAGGAAAGTCAGTAAAAGAAATGCAATTAGGAATGATTTTTAATGCCCTACTAAAAGTGCCTATGCAATTCTTTATTTTGTTAGTTGGAGTTATGGTATTTGTTTTTTATCAGTTTAATGAAGCTCCTGTAAATTTTAATCCAACAGCCACAGAAGTCGTATTAAATTCTGAATATTCAGAAGAATATAGAACATTACAAGAT
>NZ_JABDMV010000123.1 GCF_013001275.1 Flaviramulus sp. | reverse complement strand
TTCTTTAACTCATAAGCAACCCACTCCGCTTGTTCATGAGGTTCGCTGTAAGATAACGAATATCCTTCGTGGTGTATTATTTGACCTGTAGTACTTGTTGGGAGATAAAATTCATTAGTATTATTTTTTACTGTTTTTCCCTCAGTTACTATTTCAGTTTTTTCTTCTTCAACCAAAAATTGTTCGAAGGTATAAACCCCCAAAACAATTATAATTGCTATTATAGAAAATAACGTTCGTTTATTCATTAATTTAAAACAAATTCTAATGGTTGTCCAATACTAGCATTAGGCAAGCTTATTCCTAATAGCGCAGATATTGTTGGAGCGATATCTGTAATCTCCGTTTTTTGTAAAGTCTCGCCTTGTTTAATACCTTTTCCAAAGAATATAAGTGGCACGTGTGTATCGTAATTAAAGCCCGAATGATGATCTGTTCCAGTTCTATTCCATTCAGTATCTTTAAAAACTTCAGGATTATAAACAAATAAAATGTCTCCAGATCGTTTTTGATTATGCCCTTTATTTAATAACGATTCTAAATATCCATTTGAACTTTCAAATTGGTTTATTTCAGAAGTAATATAAACCTTATCAATAAGTCTGTACTTTAATAATTGTATACCAACGGTTTCTTTTAATTCTTCTAAATCTAATTGATTTTGTTCAATTTTATTATGGTCAAAAAATATTTGATTATTTATTCTGCTTAGAATTAAACCTGAAACTTTATGTTTTTTTTCTAAAAAAGCATTCATTTCATCAAACATTTTACTTTCATCAAAAAGGCCAGCCGGTATTTTTTTTGATAATAGATAATTAGGAACATTGGAAGCTCCGTGGTCTGCGGTTAAAAAAACAGTGTACTCCCCTTTACCTACTTTTTTGTCTAACGCTTTAAATAATCGTTCCAATTCTAAATCTAATCTCAAATAAGTATCTTCGGTTTCAATAGCGTTAACCCCAAAATCATGACCAACTTTATCTGTGCTTGAATAACTAATTGTCAACACATCTGTAATGTTATCTTCTCCTAAAGCTTCAGAATCAATTGCTTTTATTACAAAATCAGTGGTTAAACTATTTCCAAAAGGGCTTTCGGCTATAATTTTAAAATTACCATTTTGACTTTTTAAAGATTCTAAATCATAAGGAAATGTTGGGGTATTTTTTCCTTTAAAAATTCTTTCAAAGGTATTTAAATCACTTCCACTTTCTATATATGTATCAATATCATACAATGTATTCCAAACTTTAAAATATGATTCCGAAATGTTTGATGCATTAAAATCTTTTACCCATTTAGGCAGATCATTCATATAAAAAGAACTTGTTATCCAATTCCCATTTCCATCATGATCATAGTCCCACCAATATGCCGCATTGGCTGTATGTCCTGCTGGTAAAATGGCTCCTCTATGTTTTATTGAAATTCCAATAGTTTTTCCATGCATTTGCGTAAATAGTCTATTTTCATCTGCAAATGTTGTGGATATCATTCTGTGAGGTGATTTTTTGCCATCTTCACTTATTGTTCCAACTGGTTGAACTGAATTATCCGATACACAATTTACATCATATCCTAAATTTTTATCAAACCAATCGTTACCAATTATCCCATGGTATTTTGGGGTTGTACCAGTGTAGATAGAAGCATGACCGGGCCCTGTTTTAGTCGGTATAAAATTAAAATGGTTGTTTTTACAATTAAACCCTTCATTAATCATACGTTTAAAACCGCCTTCCCCAAATCGCTTATAAAATCTAGTTAAATAGTCGTATCGCATTTGATCGACCACAATACCAACTACCAATTTTGGGTTTGAAGAATAACTTTTATTTTGATTTACAGAAACTTCATTTTGAGCTTTACAAGAAAAGCTTAACATAAGCACTAATAAAATTAGAATAGATTTTTTCATAGAAGTATAAATATATGCTCAAAAATACTGATTTTAAAACATCATAATTTAAAATAAAGGTTAAAATGGCATAAGTTTTTTTACTTTAGCATTATTAAATTAGTAAATCAAAAAGTCTGAATTTTATCAGATAATTTATAAGCAAATCACGAATGACTTACCTCCATAATATTGGTTCTTATTTTTTAATGATTGCTGAAATGTTTCGTAAACCTACTAAATGGAGCGTGATGAAGCAACTAATACTAAAAGATATTGATGATTTAATCATTGGCTCTTTAGGAATAATTGCCTTTATTTCGTTTTTTGTAGGTGGTGTAATTACAATACAAACCGCTTTAAATATTGATAGTCCATTAATTCCTAAATACCTTGTAGGTTTTGCTACCAGACAATCAATTGTTTTAGAATTTGCTCCAACTTTTACATCAATTATTATGGCTGGTAAAGTGGGGTCATTTATTACTTCAAGTATAGGAACCATGCGAGTAACAGAGCAAATTGATGCCTTGGAAGTTATGGGTATTAACTCCTTAAATTATTTAGTATTCCCAAAAACAGTTGCGTTAATGCTTTATCCTTTTGCCATTGCTATTGGTATGTTTTTAGGCATTTTAGGAGGTATGGCAGCTTGTATGTTTGGAGGGTATTCAACTTTAGCAGATTATATAACTGGTATACAAACTGATTTTGAAGTATTTCATGTGATATATTCTTTTATAAAAACATTTGTATTTGCATTCGTATTGGCAACTATTCCCTCTTTTCATGGATATTATATGAAAGGCGGAGCGCTTGAAGTGGGTGAAGCTAGTACCACATCTTTTGTTTGGACCGCTGTAGCGATTATATTATTAAATTATGTATTAACCGATATGATGTTAGGCTAATGATAGAAGTAACAGATTTACATAAATCTTTTAATGGTGTTGAAGTTTTAAAAGGCATTAGCACAACATTTGAAAAAGGTAAAACCAATTTGATAATTGGCCAAAGTGGTTCAGGAAAAACCGTTTTTTTAAAATGTTTATTAGGGTTATTTGATTACGAGTTAGGAACAATTTCTTATGAAGGCAGAATTTTTTCTCAATTAACCGAAGATGATAAACGAAATCTACGTGCTGAAATCGGAATGGTTTTTCAAGGCAGTGCGTTATTTGATTCCATGACTATTGCTGAAAATGTCATGTTTCCGCTTCGTATGTTTACAAAACAAAGTAAAAGCGAAATGCAAGATCGAGTTGATTTTGTTTTAAAACGTGTCAATCTAGATGATGCTCATAAAAAAATGCCGAGCGAAGCCTCTGGCGGCATGCAAAAACGTGTGGCTATTGCTCGCGCCATTGTAAACAATCCTAAATATTTATTTTGTGATGAACCCAACTCAGGTCTTGATCCTAAAACAGCAATTGTAATAGATAACCTCATAAAAGAAATTACCGAAGAATATCAAATAACAACTGTTATTAATTCCCATGATATGAATTCTGTTATGGAAATTGGTGAAAAAATTGTGTTTTTAAAAGATGGTTTAAAAGCTTGGGAAGGCTCTAAAAAAACAATATTCAAAACTGATAACAAAGTAGTAACAGATTTTGTGTATTCTTCTAATCTATTCAAAAAAGTGCGAAAAATGTATTTGGAGGAAAATAGCTAGTTAATTCTATTAACTATTAAGGTATCCAAATCAAGTTTTAGTTTCAACCATTTTTCTAATTTTACTTTATCTTTCTTTCTCACATCTTCTATAGCTAAAGAATCTATCCATTTTACTGAAAAAATTGTTAGTGTATCTAATTTTTTAAAATTTGAATTAATCACATTAGCATAAGAAAACTCCTCAATGGTTTCGTAATTAATTTTAACTTCTTTCGTTAATTCATCAAATGGAATATAATTTTTCTCAAGCTTTGACAACTTCCTAACTTTATTTTCTAAAAAGGAAATTTTTTCAGTTTGCGACAATAAATCTAAAGAATCTCTAGTACGTAATTCTTCCATATATTTGAAATTTCCAAGATTATTCGAGCTATTTTGATTCACTTTTAATTGTGTATTTTGCAATGCAGTATACTCCTTTATCCTATTTTGAAGTAAACTAATAGTCGATTCCGGAATATCATCCAACCCAAAAGTATTTAATACAATATTAGAATTACTATTCGCTGAATAGTTAAAAGAAGCATTTTTCTTTAAATATTCATAATGTGGTAAAGCTGTTAATTCTGTATCTACAAATTTTTTGGCATCCCTATTAAAGTTACTTTCTTTTAATACACTTAAAAACGTCCAAACAGCTGGAATCATAACAACCACAGCCAACAATGATGCAAATCTTGCAATACGTTTTCTTTTCGCTGAATTAGCATATTTAAGCATTGGAAACCGTAATAATTTAAGCACCATAAACGTCGCCAAAGCAATAAAAATAGTATTGATTGTGAACAAATACATGGCCCCTAAGAAATATCTCCAATTCCCGATTGCTAAACCGTAGCCTGCAGTACACAGTGGCGGCATTAAAGCAGTCGCTATAGCTACACCAAAAATAACTGAAGCTATAGTTCCTTTTTTTGTTCTTGCAATAATAAGTGCTAAGCCTCCAAAAAAAGCAATTAAAACATCACGGATATCTGGCTTTACTCTTCCTAAAAGCTCGGAAGTATCTTCACTTAATGGAAATGACCAAAAGAATAAAAAAGCTGTTAGCAAACTTAGAACAATCATAGTCGCTAAATTTATTAACGACTTTTTTAGAGTATCTATATCATTTATAGCAATAGATAATCCAACACCCAAAATAGGACCCATAAGTGGAGAAATTAACATGGCTCCAATTACTACCGCTGTGGAGTTTGCATTTAACCCAATTGAAGCAACAAATATAGAGCATACCAAAATCCATGCAGTAGCCCCTTTAAAGGGTATATCGCTTTTTATAGCTTGTATGGTGGTATCTCTATCTGTATCATGTCGGAAATCTAAAAGTTCACTTAAAAACTTCTTAATACTTGCGAATAAGCCTTTAGCATCTTTTTTTACATCTTCTTTTGATTTCTCAACGATTTTATCTTTTTCTGCCTCAGTTTGGTCGTTTTGAATATTGATTTTACTTTCTTCGCTCATATTTAATTAACCGTATTGCACTCCAAACTTGTTCTTAACCTGTTCAAGCGTCTTTTTAATATCTTGTTCTTTTGTTTTAGGAAAGATAAGCAAAACTTCTTCTTTATCAACAATTATATAATCATTCAGACCATCTACAACAACGATTTTATCATTTTTGGTTCTTATCATATTCCCTGATGAATCTTCCGATAAAGTTCTTGCATTTACGACGGCATTATTGTTTTCATCTTTATCCAATTTATCATATAAACTACCCCAAGTTCCTAAATCGTTCCAATCAAACTCGGCTGCTATTACAAAAACGTTTTTCGACTTTTCCATAATGGCATAATCTACCGATATGTTCTCTGCTTTAGGATAGTTTTCTTTTATAAAATCAGTTTCATTTTGCGTGTTATAAACTGATATTCCAGCTTCAAAATGACGATACAATTTGGGTTGATTGTTTTTAAATGCTGTTAAAACACTTTTAACACTCCACATAAAAATACCTGCATTCCATAAAAAATTACCTTGCGAAATAAAATCTTTTGCGGTTTCATAATCTGGTTTTTCCCTAAACTGATTTACCGATTTTATTGTTTCCTTTGTAGTTTTATCAAACTCGATATATCCATATCCTGTATTCGGAAATGTTGGTTGAATTCCCAAAGTCATTAAAGAATCATTTTTTGAGCAAAACTGAAATGCTTGTTCTACGTTTTTTGAAAAAGTAGCCTCATCCTCTATCCAGTGATCACTAGGAGCAACAATCACCAAAGCATCAGGATTTTCCTTTTGTATTTTTAATGATGCATATAAAATACAAGGTGCTGTATTTCGCATTGCAGGCTCTAAAACGACCTGTTTTTGGGTAACATCTGGTAGTTGTTCTAAAACCAAATCGTTATAACGCTCATTGGTAAGAATATAAATATTTTCTTTTGGGATTAAATCTGCTAATCGCTGAAATGTTTTTTGAATTAATGTATCGCCAGTACCCAACATATCGTGAAACTGCTTAGGAAAATCTTGCGTGCTAATTGGCCAAAACCTCGAGCCTACTCCACCTGCCATTAATATGGCGTAATAATTTTTATTCATAATTTTATTTTACTAATTCTACTTCTGCATTGGGATTGAAAAGATACAACTTTCCGGTTTTAATTTCGACACATTCATAACGCTTTACGCGTTTATGTCCCATCTTAAATACTTTCCCATTATATAGTTTAAAAGTTTGCCCCAAAGGTACTTCAAAAACATAATTGTTATTATTTGGTTCGTCAAAATGCTTTAAAGCTAAGGCCAAATGCGTGTCTGTATCGCTAGATGCTTTTGGGTTTTTAAAATGATTAGCTAAAAGTGGAAGTAATTGATTTGGAAAAATTTCCGGATTTAAAAACGGTAACATTATATGTTGAAATGTGCGCTTCCATTCAATACCATGTGGTTTTATAAACCGTCCATAATTATTATATGCTTCAAAATGTGCTATTTCATGAATAAGAGTAATTAAAAACCGGTGTTTATTCAGATTAGAGTTTATGGAAATTTGATGTTTCCCATTTGGCAAACGCATGTAATCTCCATGGCGTGTTTTACGTTCGTTTTTAATTTTAATCGTTAAATTATCGTGTTTTAAAAGATTTAAAACTTGGGGTAACGCCTGAGCAGAAATATAGTTTTGAAGTTTGTTATGCATTACTGTAAAAATAAAAGATTTATTGGTAGAAAATAATTCTTTAAAAGCAAAATTCAATACATTCGTTTAAATAATCAATTTAATTTACTCTTATAAAAAAATCAATTGTTAACCTATAAAATGTGATAATAAAGCTTATAAATAAAACTAAAGTAATAATTGAAAACAAGCCAATTTCATCATATTTTGTTTTTGCTCTTATTTCAAGTATAATATTAAACTTTGGTATTTTTAAAGACTACGCCTTTAGAGACGCATACGAGTATATTTGGACTGCAAAGAATAGTCATACTTTTATGAATGAATTTGTTCAAGGTGGCAGATTTTTATTGGGTATCATTTGTAAGATCGTTTATGGTTATTTATGCGACAGTATTTCTGATTTAAAATGGGTTCGATTATTTTCGCTAGTTACTTCTGTTATTTTTTCAACTCAAATATTTAGCTTTTTATTAAAACAAAAATTAAAAATATACGAAACTGTTTTGTTTTCGTTTTTAATCTTAACGATCCCATCTTTTACTGTTTACATAGGTTGGACCGCAACTCATGAAATTCCGTTAATTTTAAATATAGCTTTTTATTCAGGTCTACTTTTATTGAAAGTACCGGACAAAAAAAAGAATGTGATTTTAATTTATTTATTTGCACTATTTTTAATTTTAATTTGTCTATGTATATATCAGCCCGCTGCTACTGCTGTTATTATTCCTTTTGTTTTATCTGTTGTAATTTCAAAAAATTTTGTTTTAAAAAAAGCGATAAAATTTATTGCTTTCTTAGGAATTGCTTTTATTTTTTACTTTTTAATTTTTAAACTATCCTTGAATTGGTTCGGTTTAGAGCCTACTAAAAGAGCTGAAGTAGAAATTTTAAAAATACCTTTTAACGTTATACTTTTTTATTTAAAAGAAATGAGAACACTGCTTTATGGTAGTGGAATTTTAATATTTCCAGCATTATTTTTCATGATTGGAGCATTTAGTTTTTTTGGTTTTTTCTATTCTATCTTTCAAAAAAGAACAAATATCTCTCAGTTCTTTTTATTTATGCCGTTTTTAATATTAGTATTTCCTTTAAGTTACGCACCAAATATATTGTCCTCTGCTAATTATTTGTGTGCTAGAACTATTGCTCCTGCTGCCGTTCTATTGTTCTTTTATCAATTTATCTTTTTACGCGAGCTATGTATAAAGAAAAACTTATTTAAAATACCCGTTTTAATACTTGCAATAACAATAATTATTATTAGTTCTTTAAATCAAAATATTTATATAGCAAAAATTCAGAACAAAGAATACCTTGCTATAAAAAAAGCATATAATAACATTTCTTTAGATGATAGAAAAAAAATTATAATTATAAAACCAAATGAAAACTTTCTTCAAGAATTTAAATTTTATAAACGTATTTATGCTGATGAATTTGCCCAGGTCTCATCATCAAGAAGTTGGGTTCCAAAACCTATGTTTAATCAAATATTAAAAGAAAGATTAGATGCTTTAGGAATTAAAAAAAGTGATTTTTCACCCAATGACATTGAAGTATATGGTGCTCAAGAAAAATACGAAGAAAACAACACTATCGTTATAAACCTCATTGAAATTTTAAAGAATGAATTTGAACAAAATTAGTATTCGGTAGGTATTAATTTATTTATATTCAACGTAAACCCAATCATTTTGAAGGCAAATACATTTCCCCCTATTATTCATCATACTTAAAACCGAATACTTATAAGGGAAAAAGTGTAAATGCAAATCAAAAGTAAATTTATAGTTACGTTGCTTTGGCACAACAATTATTAATTTATTTTTCGCAACACGTCGCAACTCATTGATCGCAGAATTTATATGCACCACATGTTCTAAAGTATGGGTACTTATTACTGTATCAAAATGATTATCTGCAAATGGAATTTTCTCTATAAATGATTCCATAAACTTAGGATTTGTGGACGTCTTCATTTCTTCAGAAATTATAAAATCTATACCAACTACTTCCTTTTTTTGCTGCTTTACAATTTTGTTTGATAAAAACCCTTTTCCACATGATATATCTAAAACGCGTTCTCCTTCAATATTATTTAATATAAATTTAATCGATTTTTTATTTAAATCTGTTTTTCGATTAATATGAAAAGATGATAATTCTTTATAATATTCAACTATCCCATTCGAATCAAGATTTAATATATTTTCCTTAAAATTCATAAAACGATTATATTTTTTTCTAAAAAGTAATAGAAAAAAAGGTGTCATTATAATACGAGAATCTCTTATAAAGGGTGGAATTAGATTGTCTAATATCCAATTTAAAATATTTGTGAAATTTCTTGACAAATTCATAATCTAATATTTTTTTAAAAAGTGATATCTAATCGGTAAACATAAAACATCCCAAAGCATAGTTGTTGATGTTTTAAATAAACTTATAGTAGATAAATTATTGCCTTCAAATGTAACTGCTATTCTTTTTATGTCTAGTTCATATTTATATGATAGGTATAAAATCTCGACATCAAAAGCAAAACCTTTTATTTGCAGTTTCGAAAATATTTTATCGGCAATGTCTGCTTTAAATCCTTTTAAGCCACATTGTGTATCATTTACTCCTGTAACCACATATCTTGAGATAAGTATAGTAAATAATTTGCTAGATAATTTTCGAAGGAAGCTCATTTTAATAAAATATTCAGATTCAGGAGATTTTCTATTCCCGATACAAACATCAAATTCTTTAAATTCTAGATTATAAAGTACTTTATCTATAATATTTAATCCATAAGGCAAATCGGCATCTGTAAATATTCTAAATTCACCTATGGCCGTCATCATACCAGTTTTTATGGCGTGTCCTTTTCCTTGATTTAAAGAATATGAAATAAATTTTAAGCTATTGTCCTTTTTTAAAAAGTCTTCTACAATTGAGTTAGTAACATCTGTACTTCCATCATTAACCAAAATAACTTCTACTTGGTAATCACGATTTTTTTTCCACTCAACTAAGCTATTTAGTGTGCCAAGAATAAATGATTCGGCATTAAATATTGGAATTACTAGGCTTAATTTCACACTAATCGATTTTGAAATTAATGTATTTTAATTTATCCATTTGCTATGGCGTAGAATTAGAAACTTGCAACAGTTTCCCATTGTAATATTTATTTCCATTTAAAGAAAAATCGAAAATATATTGTGCCATTTCTAAAGCAGTAGTTGGTGCTTCGTAGCCCGGAAATGCCTCTTCCAACATTTCAGTTTGAACCGCACCTAATGCCAAAACATTAAATGAAATACTAGTGTTTTTATATTCTTCGGCAAGTAATTCAGTTAAAGTAATTACAGCAGCTTTGCTTGAACTGTAGGCAGCCAAACCAGGGAACTTCATACTCCCTTGTACACCACCCATAGAACTTATTGTTACCACATGGGAGTTGCTTTTCATAAATGGTAAAACAACTCGTGTTAACTCAGCTACTCCAAAAACATTCGTTTTATAAACCGATTCAAACTCTTGCATACTCGTTTCTGCAAATGGTTTGTTTAGTAATTTACCTGCATTATTAATTAAAACATCAACTTGTTTCCAATTTTCATCAATAAATTCCTTTACTTTTTTATAAGCTTTTTCATCACTTAAATCGAACGGAAAAGTCGTAACATTATTAAATTTTAAATTTATCACAGGTTCCTCATTCCGCGAAAGCGCTAACACTTTATGTCCGGCTACTGCAAATAATTTTACCAACTCAAAACCAATGCCTCTGCTGGTTCCTGTGATTATTATGTTTTTACTCATTATTTAATTTTATTTCTTTGTTCGGTGTATTACACATTTTTTCAATAGCCGGAATTATTTTATTTATTAAACTAGCCATGTGCTTGTAATCTAATTTATCCGCTTCATCATCCGCGTGATGGTAGTAATCGTAATTAGATAAATCACAACTTGAAATGGTTTGACAAGGTAAATTAAACTCTAAATAAAAAGCATAATTATCTGATTGTCTAAATAAATTATACTTCTTGGATACTTTTGAAAACCCGGTAAGATTGGAATTGGTGTATTCGTTTATTTTACTAGACATATTAGATAAATCATAGCCCGTAATAAAGGCATCATACGGACGGTCTGTAAAAGGGACACCTATCATTTCAAAATTCAACATCGTATATAAATCTATATTTTGAGATTTAAGGCGTTTTGCTAAATGGTAGGACCCAATAAGTCCTTTTTCCTCTGCTGAAAACAACGCGATTACAATACTTCTCTTATTTTTTTTTACAGATGCAAAATATTCGGCTATTTCTAAAACACCGCTGGTTCCTGCTGCATTGTCATTTGCACCATTGGCAATAGAATCGTTACTTACACTTTTACCAAAACCAATATGGTCGTAATGAGCGCCAATAATAATTACTTCGTTCTTAAGTTTTGAGTCATTTCCTTCAATAAACCCAACTATATTATAAGCTTCTATACCTTTATGGTTAAAACTATCTCTGTACGTTTCAAAATAAGGTTTTATGTCGCTTTGCTTAAAATGGTTTTCAATATAAATCGCAGCTTTTTCAATACCTTCTGATCCTGTATCTCTTCCTTGTAAATCATCTGAAGCCAAGTAAGATACACTTTCTTGGATTTCAGAGACTGTCGCTAAATCAATCACGGCTGGTTTAACTTTCTCTGAACTTTTACAAGCAAAAACAAGTAATAGGCACAATAGAATAATAATATTTCTCATAAATTAAATTTAAGCTTTAAAGATAATCAAAACCTTTATTACATGTTTGGTAATTAATTCTTCTAGATATAATTGTTATTTAAACTTTTAACAATACATAAAGCTAATATTAATATTAATACATATCTACTTATATTAAAAAACCTGTTTCATTTAACTGAAACAGGTTTTAATATTTAGGCTTCTGTTTTAGAATATTTTATTAAACTAACATAGTTACAGGATTCTCTATATACCCTTTTAGTGTTTGAAGGAATTGAGCACCGGTTGCGCCATCAACCGTTCTATGATCACAGGCTAACGACAATTTCATCGTATTACCAACAACTATTTGACCATTTTTAACTACTGGTTTTTCAACAATGTTTCCGACAGAAAGAATCGCTGAATTTGGTTGATTGATTATTGATGTAAACGTATCTATACCAAACATACCTAAGTTAGACACCGTAAATGTGCTTCCTTGCATTTCGTCTGGTGTTAGTTTTTTGTTTCTTGCTTTTCCTGCTAAATCTTTTACTGCAGCTCCTATTTGAGGTAATGTTTGCTCGTTCGCAAATCTTACTACTGGCACAACTAATCCATCGGGAACTGCAACAGCCACCCCAATATGAACATGATTATTCAATCGCATTTTATCTGCAAACCATTGGGAGTTTACTTGTGGATGCTGTTTTAATGCTAACGCACATGCTTTAACAACAATATCGTTATAAGAAATTTTAGTATCAGGAATCGAGTTAAATTGTGCACGGAACGCCATGGCATTCTCCATGTCAAACTCAACACTTAAATAATAATGAGGTGCTGAAAACTTAGAATTGGTTAAAGCTTTTGCAATAGCTTTACGCATTTGCGAGTTATCAATATCATCAAAATCTTCTTGACCTGAAGGAACAAATTTCCCTACAGAAGCTCCTGAGGCCGCTGGTGTAAAGTTTTCTATATCGCGTTTTACGATACGTCCATGGTCGCCAGAACCTTGAACTTGAGTTAAATTAATACCTTTTTCATCTGCTAATTTTTTTGCTAACGGAGACACAAATACGCGTCCGTTTGCCGTAACAGGTGTAGGTGTTGGTGCTTTTTGTTTTGTATCTGAAGTAGTAGCAGGCGCTTCTTTTTTAGCTTCAACTTTTGGAGCCTCATCAGTTTTAGTAGCTGCCGGTCCTTTAAAATTTACGGCAACACCAGAAACATCTGTTCCTGCTGGACCAATGATAGCTAATAATGCATCTACTTTTGCCGATTCACCTTCTTTTAAACCAATTTCTAATAAAGTTCCTGATTGGAATGATTCAAATTCCATAGTGGCTTTATCAGTTTCAATTTCTGCTAAAATATCGCCTTCTTCAACTTTATCACCAACTTTCTTTAACCATGTTGCCACGGTTCCTTCTTCCATTGTATCACTCAATCGAGGCATAGTTACAACAATAACGCCATCTGGTAATTCAGCACTACTTGTTTCTTCTTTAACTTCTGTTTTGGCTGGTGCTTCTTTTGTGTTTTCTGCTTTCTCTTCTTTTGCATCAGCAGAACTACTTCCATTTAATAAACCAGAAATATCTTCACCTTCATCACCAATTATAGCTAATAGTTCATCAACCTTTGTTGTTTCTCCTTCTTGAACGCCTATGTGAAGTAAGGTACCTTCGTTAAAAGACTCAAATTCCATAGTCGCTTTATCAGTTTCTATTTCAGCTAAAATATCTCCTTCCTCAATCTTATCTCCTACTTTTTTTAACCAAGCAGCTACAGTACCTTCTTCCATGGTATCGCTTAAACGCGGCATATTTACAACTATCGCCATAACTTATAATTTGTGTTGAATAAATGGATAATCTTCTTGCTCGTAAACCATATCGTATAATTGTTGCTTTTCTGGATATGGAGATTCATCTGCAAATTTCTCACATTCTGAAACTTTATCTTTTACACGTTTATCAATAACTTTAATATCCTCTGCAGTAGCATACTTCTTTTCAAGAAGAATATCTTTAATCTGAGTGATAGGGTCAATTTTTTGGTATTCTTTCACTTCATCCTTTGTTCTGTAATGCTGAGCATCACTCATTGAATGTCCTCTATACCTATAAGTTTTTAGTTCCAAAAATGTTGGCCCTTCTCCTCTTCGCCCTCTTTGAATGGCTTCATCAAACGCTTCGGCAACTTTAATAGGGTTCATACCGTCTACTGGTCCGCAAGGCATTTCATAACCTAAACCTAATTTCCAAATTTCTGTGTGGTTGGCCGTTCTTTCAACAGATGTTCCCATGGCATATCCATTATTTTCACAAACAAATACAACCGGAAGTTTCCATAGCATCGCTAAATTAAAAGCTTCATGCAATGAGCCTTGTCTTGCCGCTCCATCACCAAAACAACAGAGAGTAACTGCATCATTTCCGTGATATTTATCACCAAAAGCAATACCTGCTCCTAAGGGAATTTGACCTCCTACAATTCCATGCCCACCATAAAACCTAAATTCTTTTGAAAAAATATGCATCGAACCACCCATTCCTTGAGAAGTCCCTGTAACTTTTCCATACAATTCTGCCATCACTCGTTTTGGATCTACACCCATTCCGATTGGTTGTACATGATTACGATAAGCGGTTATCATTTTATCTTTAGTCAAATCCATGGCATGTAAAGCACCTGCTAATACAGCTTCTTGACCATTGTATAAGTGAAGAAATCCTCTTACTTTTTGTTGAATATATACTGCTGCAAGTTTGTCTTCAAACTTTCTCCAAAACAACATATCTTCATACCATTTAAGGTATATCTCTTTTGTAATTTTTTGCATTGACTACTTATTGGTTTAATTAAGCTATTAACAAAAGTAACATTTTGATTGGTATTGCAAAAATGCAATATGATTAAAGTAAAAAAAATATAAAAAAAACACTTTATAAAGTTTAGTTTGAATTTTTATTACTTTTTAAATGAAATACTTGAATAATAAAAATTTAAAAATGTAATTATAACACCGATTTATCAAACCCTAAAGGTAACAAATTAGCTAATGACTTAGATTTGGCAACTTTACCAGTAACACCCATAAAAAATATTTCTATTGGTGTATCTTGCTTAATTTCATATTCCGCAATAGCTTGCCTGCAGGCACCGCAAGGCGGAATAGGTTTTTTTGTTGGAGTGTTTTTTGATCCAGCTGAAATAGCCATCCTAACTACCTTAGCGTTAGGGAATTGTGATCCAGCATAATATATAGCAGTTCGTTCTGCACATAATCCTGAAGGATAGGACGCGTTTTCTTGATTGCTCCCCGTTATTATTTCATTATTGTCCAAAAGAATCGCTGCCCCAACATTAAATTTTGAATAAGGCGCATAGGCTTTTTCTCTGGCTTCTACAGCTTTTTGCATCAATGTGAACGCTTCATTAGGAAGCTCATGAACATTATCAAAAATATACAAAGTTGATTCTATTTTTATTTCCTTCATAAATGAATGTATTGCGTAAATTTAAAAAACTATTGCAGACAAAAAAACTATTGCTAAAAGCAATAGTTTTTAATCTTTAAATTAAATTCTATATTTAGTATTCACTATAAGTCTCTGCACCAATATTAAAAGTTAACGAGAAACGTAACGTATTCTCTAATGGGCTTTGTACTTTTGAAGCAGAAAATAAATACGACAAGTCTATATTTACAACATTTGCTTTGAAACCTGCACCTAAAGCTAAAAATTTTCTAGCACCTTTCTCTTCACTTTCGTTAAAATATCCAGCTCTAAAAGCAAAAGAATCTTGATAAACATATTCGGCACCAAGTGCCCATGTAAACTCTTTTAACTCTTCGCTAAAACCGTCTGGCGCATCGCCAAATGACTGAAACATTCCTGATAAAAAACTAACATCTGGATCTTGGCCTTCAACTATAATTGTTGGCTCATCACTGTCTTGATTCTCGTCACCATCATTATCAACATAACCGTAAATAGGTGGTGTTGGCACTAATAATTTAGTAACCTCAACGGTTAGCGCTATTTTATTAAATTCATCAAATATAAAATCGAATCCTGCACCTAAACGTAGGTTTGTAGGCTGAAAATTCTCTCGACCCGCCTCGTCATATTTGAATTTAGGCCCTATATTTTGAATAGCAAATCCCATTCTCCATCGTCCATTATAATCAGAATAGGCTTCTTCTTCACTTTGGTAATATCCTGAAATATCTACACCAAATGTACTGGCGGGTGTGGTATCGCCACCCAAACCTGGTAATTTTAAATC
This sequence comes from Flaviramulus sp., assembly GCF_013001275.1. Classification (GTDB taxonomy): domain Bacteria; phylum Bacteroidota; class Bacteroidia; order Flavobacteriales; family Flavobacteriaceae; genus JABDMV01. Next base: position 2,120 of record NZ_JABDMV010000123.1, on the reverse strand, counting down.
GGAAGATAAATAACGCATAGCGACAGACATTCCGAATTGATCAGATAATCGTAAAGCATAAGAAGCATCAATTGTAAATTCGTTTGGTCTTTGAATTAAAGCTTCTGAAAACTCATCAGTAACAAATTCTATATCACCTAAAGAAAAATATTTTAAACTTAACGCAAAAGCACTACGTTCATCTATTCGATTGAAATAAGTAACATTTCCTAAGAAAATATCATTAACCAATTTACTCAAATAAGGTGTGTAACTAACGCCAATTCCAGATTTAGTTTCTGAAAATACATATTTTGCCGAATTCCATTGTTGCGAAAAAGCATCTACAGGAGTTGCAACCCCCATATCTCCCATGGCCGCAGCACGAGCATCAGGAGCGATTAATAAAAATGGCACTCCAGTTGTTATAACTCTTCTATCTTGATTTGGAAAAATAATGGTTTCTTGTGCATTCAATTTTAGCATAAAAGCAAATGCCATTATTAGCACTATCGGATTCTTCATGTGTGGTTATTTATTTAACAAATATAAATTTTTATTACAGTATTACAAGTTTCTCTATTTTCTCAACCTTCTTATTTAAAATATTCGATCGTACTGTGAGTTTATAAACATAAACACCTTTTCCTATTTTATCGCCAAAATCATCCCTTCCATCCCAAATCAAATCTCTAGATAACGAACTTGTACTTTTAAAACCTCCTGTCGTTTGACCATTTATGGTTTTAACTAATTTACCAGAAACAGTAAATATCTGTATAGAAACGTCCAAAGGTTCAGAACTATTGTGATTAAACCAAAATTCTGTATAATTTACAAATGGATTTGGGTAATTAAGTACATTATTTATAGCCAATTCTTGGTCTTTATCAAATACAATAAATTGAATTTCAGAAATAGACGAATTGTTATATACATCCCAGGCTTTAAGGGTTAAGGTATGCAACCCAGGTTCCAGTTCTCGAAATGGGAAGCTTACAGTACCTTTTGTATAATCATCGATTTCAGTTTGATAATAATCATTCAAAATTACGGGATTTGTTTCATCGCCATCAAGTATGGCTACTATATCGTGCCCAATACCACTTGCTGTATTTATACCATTTAAATCTTCAAGCTTTGCTAATAATGTAGGTTGTTCGTTAGTTATACCACCCGACACAAAATTTTCGTCGTTCATATATAATGTTATAACTGGCCCCGTATTATCTTCGGCCGCGTTTTCGTTTATTCCACCAATTTTTAAGGTATTAATACTGGCCCCTGATTGATCTAGAGAAAGTTCTTCATTTTTTGAATAAAAACTAACTTTACCAAAACCTACGGGAATTCCGATATCCTTTGGAACCACGAAATCGAATTCGAATTGACCATTTTTTACTGTTGATTGGCCTCGAAATATTATTTCTCCAAGAGTCTCAAAATCTAAAATAACAAGTTCTCCGTTTAAACGTGTTCCATCATTTGCGAGTGTTCGTCTATCTATTAATTTGTCGTAAATAGTAGTTGAAAGTGTTCCGTTATAGTTTGGCAATAAATTTCCAGAAACATCGGTTACTTCTCCCGCCAATTTCACATAACTCAATGCCTTTAAAGTATCTGTTGCTTGAGCTAAAGGAACGTCGTTTATTTTTGTTAACCTTATGTTTGGTTTTGAAAATGCCAATTTCATTGCAGGGTCTCCAATAAAAAATATTAATCGTTTTTGATTTATACCTGAAACTTTTGGATCGCTTTTAGCAAGTCTTAAAGCCTCTGCCATTGACGGGTACTCATTATCGTCATATGCATCATCATCACTATAAGAAAACAAATATTTCCCTAATGTATTATTAAATGAAACTGCAAAACTTACAAAAATTTGCCTTGTAGTCGTAATTAAACTTATTGCGCCCGCTTGCTTATTCCAATAGGTGAATTCGCCAGCGGTTTCCCTAAAAGGATTGTCAAATCTTGTAAACTCACACGTTACTGTTACAAAGCAATTAAGTTTACAGTAATTTCGAAACCCATTAACATCTGGTTTTAATAAAATACGCTCTACAGCTAAACCGTCTTCACCACCATGCCCAAAATAATTTACGACTAAAGCGCCATTATCAACCGCATTTACAATTTCG
>NZ_JABDMV010000085.1 GCF_013001275.1 Flaviramulus sp. | reverse complement strand
GGCTAGAGTTGGTCGTGTAAATGGTGAATTTGTAATTAACCCAACATTTACTCAATTAGCAGAATCTGATTTAGATATGATGATTGGTGCTTCAGCTGATTCAGTAATGATGGTTGAAGGTGAAATGGATGAGATTTCTGAAGAAGAAATGACGGAAGCAATTAAGTTTGCACATGAAGCTATTAAAGTACAGTGCGCTGCTCAAATAGCTTTAGCTGAAGCTTTCGGTAAAAAGGAAGTACGCGAGTATGAAGGTGAAAGAGAAGAAGCTGAGTTAGCACAAAAAATTCATGATATGGCATACGACAAAGTGTATGCTATTGCAAAAGCAGGCTCTGCTAAACATGAACGTAGTGCTGCATTTGCTGAAATTAAAGAGGAAATAAAGGCGTCTTTTTCTGAAGAAGAACAAGAAGATTTTGGTGGATTAATTTCTAAATATTATAGTAAAGCTGAAAAAGCTGCTGTTAGAGATTTAACATTAAATGAAGGATTACGTTTAGACGGTAGAAAAACTACAGATATTAGACCTATTTGGTGTGAAATTGATTATTTACCATCTACTCATGGTTCTTCAATATTTACCCGAGGAGAAACTCAGGCATTAGCAACTGTAACTTTAGGAACTTCTAGAGAAGCAAATCAAATAGACATGCCATCTTTTGAAGGAGAAGAGCGATTCTATTTACATTATAACTTCCCTCCTTTTTGTACTGGTGAAGCAAGACCTATTCGTGGAACATCTCGTCGTGAGGTAGGACATGGTAACTTAGCGCAACGTGCTTTAAAAGGTATGGTGCCCGAAGATTGCCCATATACAGTAAGAATAGTTTCTGAAGTATTAGAGTCTAATGGTTCTTCTTCTATGGCTACTGTTTGTGCTGGTACTATGGCGATGATGGATGCTGGTGTAAAAATGAAAAAACCTGTTTCTGGAATTGCTATGGGATTAATTTCCGATGCTGATTCTGGGAAATACGCTGTTTTATCTGATATTTTAGGTGATGAAGATCACTTAGGAGATATGGATTTTAAAGTAACAGGTACCGCTGATGGTATTACGGCTTGCCAAATGGATATTAAAGTAAAGGGATTATCATATGAGATTTTAGTGAATGCATTAAAACAAGCTCGTGATGGACGTTTACATATTTTAGAAAAAATTACTGAAACTATTGCCACTCCTGCTGAAAGCGTGAAAGATCATGCGCCTACAATGGTTACGCGTAGAGTTCCTAACGAATTTATTGGTGCATTAATTGGCCCTGGAGGAAAAGTAATTCAAGAAATGCAAAAAGAAACTGAGACTACTATCGTTATTAACGAAGATCCAGTAACTGAAGAAGGTATTGTTGAAATTCTAGGTGTTGGTAAAAAAGGTATCGATGCTGTGATGGCAAAAATAGATTCTTTATTATTCAAACCAACGGTTGGAAACGTATACGAAGTAAAAGTTATTAAAATGCTTGATTTTGGTGCCGTTGTAGAATATATGGATGCTCCTGGTAACGAGGTTTTATTACACGTAAGTGAATTAGCCTGGGAACGTACTGAAAATGTTTCGGACGTTGTAAATATGGGAGATGTTTTTGATGTAAAATATTTTGGACAAGATCCAAGAACACGCAAAGAAAAAGTATCGCGTAAAGCTATTTTACCAAAACCAGAAGGATATGTAGCAAGACCACCTAGAGACAACAACAGAGATAGTCGAGGTGGGCGTGATAACAGAGGTAGAGATAATCGTGGACGCGATAACCGTCGTGATGATAGAAAACCTAGAGAAGATAAGAAAGAGGATTAACCTCAATTTTACTTATTAAATTAAAAGCCTTGTGATTATTTAATCACAAGGCTTTTTTATTATTCAAAACGTTAAATGGTGTTAAAAATTTGCTATTCTCCTTATTTTCACTATATTACTAGTTATGATTCAAGAAGATAAAGATAAGTATTCCGGTATTTTAGAAGACTCTATTACCTATTTAGAAAACCATGGTTTTGAAAACATAAAGGCCGATATTGCTGGTTATGAAACACCAAAATCGTACGCTAAAGTTGGAAGCGATATTTCTGTGACGCCCGATGTAGTTGCTACAAAAGAAGGAAGAAAATACTATTTTGATATTAGTTTAAAATCTGAAAAACCTAAGCTTCTAAAATCAAAATGGTTATTTCTGAATACACTTAGCAAATTACAATCTTCACGATTTAGATTAATTACTGCTCGTGGGCATTATAAATATACTCAAGATATGCTTGATTCTGTTAATCTTTCTAATAAAAGTACGATTAAAATATAACTAGTTTAAAACTACAATTGGTATATCAATCGCTAGGTTTAATTCAAAATTAAAAAGCTTTTGTAATTGATTAAAAGTTAGCCTTTTTGACGCTAAATGGTTCTTTTAAGTTACATTCACTTTATTTAATTGAAACATTAAGCTTAAAAGCCTTTAAAACATTTTTAAATAGAATAGGCAACAAAATTGGCATCAATCCACCTGGACACGGAGCGAAATTAACTGGAAGTTTTTTAACTAAATCAGTGTCAACTCCTCCTTTTATTATAGGAACTTTCATATCAGGATTTGTTTTATGCGGTATTTCATTAACTAAATTAGAGTATACATCTACAATACACATATTTGGTTTCAATGATTTTGGCTTGAAAAATCCTGGTTTTTCACTAACTATAATCAGATAATCTGCTTTTTCACAAATTTTCATTAATTGTTTATGTTCACTATCCACAATTGTCATCACACAATCCGATGGAACGACTAATGAAGAGGCAGTTCGTAAAATCAAACTTCTGAAGGCGTTAGATAAAAAATCTCGATCTGCAACAAAGGTAAATTGTTGCCCCGTTTCTATTTTGATATCTGAAATTTTAAATAATTCCATCAAAGCAATAGGTAAACACATTGGGTATAGACTACCTTTTAACCCTTTAATAAGGGTCTCCATTATGTTTTCAGGATGAAAGCATTCAACTTCCTTTTTTCTATTAATCCTTTCTATAATACTGAGTGCATTTATGTGTTTAGGTACCGGTTGAAATAAAACTATTGCATGTACTGAATCATTATTATTATGCTTATCAACAACTTCAAATAGATCTTGTTCGGTAGCCTTAGGAGAAAAAATTTCAATTATTGTTTTAAATCCAAGTTTATTAGATGCTTCCTTATGGATATCTAAAGTATACTTCATGAGAGGTAAATGCCCAAGGCAGCAAATAAATGTAATTCCAGGTCTTTTCTTATGTTTTTTAACGATTTGGGTAATCTCATTTTTAATTTCATTGAAATTGGTTTTTTGATATTCCTTTCCACTTAATATTTTAGCCTTCATAATTAATAGTTCTGCAATTAATTTACAAGTTATAATAGGATATTATTTTGTGCAATGATATTAATCATACCTATCACTAAATGAAAAGAAAGGAGGCTCATTTATTAACCAACATTTCTAGTATTATAAAAAACATCAAAACTTTTGTAACATTTTTTGTACTTTAAACGTATAACTATTAAATGCCCTATATATTGACATTTTAATTACACAAAAATTAAATGAGACAACTTAAAATTACGAAGCAAGTTACCAACAGAGAAACTGCGTCGTTAGACAAATATCTGCAAGAAATTGGAAAAGTTGACTTAATTACCGCAGACGAAGAAGTAGAGTTAGCACAACGTATTAAAGCAGGTGATCAACTTGCTTTAGAGAAATTAACAAAAGCTAACTTACGTTTTGTTGTATCGGTAGCTAAGCAATACCAAAACCAAGGTTTAACATTACCAGATTTAATTAATGAAGGTAATTTAGGATTAATTAAAGCTGCACAACGTTTTGATGAAACACGTGGTTTTAAATTTATATCGTATGCTGTTTGGTGGATTCGTCAATCGATTCTTCAAGCCTTGGCTGAACAATCACGTATTGTACGTTTACCTTTAAACAAAATTGGCTCAATAAATAAAATTAATAAAACGTTTGCTTTTTTAGAGCAAAGTCATGAACGTCCTCCTTCGGCTGAAGAAATTGCAAAAGAGTTGGATATGACTATTAATGATGTGAAGGAGTCAATGAAAAACTCTGGTCGTCACGTAAGCATGGATGCGCCTTTAGTTGAAGGTGAAGATTCAAACCTTTACGATGTATTGAATAGTGGTGAATCTCCAAATCCTGATAGAGAATTATTACACGAATCTTTACGTACAGAAATTGAGCGTGCTTTGGAAACTTTAACACCTCGTGAAGCAGATGTAATTCGCTTGTATTTTGGCTTAGGTAATCAACATCCAATGACCCTTGAAGAAATTGGAGAAACGTTTGATTTAACCAGAGAGCGTGTGCGTCAAATAAAAGAAAAAGCTATACGTAGATTAAAACATACGTCTAGAAGTAAAATATTAAAAACCTATTTAGGATAGTAATTTTTTATTAAGAATTACGACTAAATTACAGTAACAAACAGTTATACATAACTGTTCGTTTTTTGATTGATGAAAGAACCCTCGGCTGATTACCGGGGGTTTATTTTTTTTCTATATTTGCACTGAAACTTAAAAACAACACATGAGTTCTAAATTAATTGCTCCTTCAATTTTAGCTGCAGATTTTGCTAATCTTCAACGTGATATAGAAATGGTTAATCAAAGTGAGGCAGATTGGTTTCATATAGATATTATGGACGGTGTTTTTGTTCCTAATATTTCATTTGGAATGCCAGTTTTAAAGGCCATTTCAAAGCATGCAAAAAAAACTATTGATGTACATTTAATGATTGTTGATCCTGATAGATACATTAAAACTTTCGCTGATTTAGGCAGCAATGTACTTACTGTACATTACGAAGCGTGTACGCATTTACATAGAACATTACAAGCCATAAAAGCAGAAGGTATGAAGGCAGGAGTGGCATTGAACCCACATACCAACATTAACCGTCTAGAAGACACGATAAATGATATTGACCTTGTTTGTTTAATGAGTGTAAATCCTGGTTTTGGAGGTCAAAGTTTTATTGATAACACATTTAATAAAGTAAAGCAGCTGAAAGCGTTAATAAAAAGTAAAAATGCTTCCACACTAATTGAAATTGATGGTGGCGTTACTAATTTAAATGCTAAACAATTAGTGGATGCAGGAGCAGATGTTTTAGTTGCCGGCAGTTATGTTTTTAAAAGTAACAACCAAGTTGAAACTATTAAAGATTTAAAATCCTTAACCAACTCATAAAAAAGTACTTTTTGGCGATTTTCTATGAGTTGATATAGTTAGTATTGATCTATTAAATAGTTTATTAAATCTGTTGTCGTAACAATTCCCACAAGTTTTTTATTATCCACTACTGGCAAAGCATGAAACTCTTTATTGGCAAATATCTGTGCTACTTCTTTAATTAATGTGTCAGATGATACGCTAATTACGTTTTTAGCCATAACCTGCTCTATTGTAAACATGTTATATACCACAGTATCCACAGTATCCTCTTCTTCATCAATAGCATCTGCAAAACTAATACGTAATAAGTCGGTGTAACTAAGAATTCCTTTAATTTTATCTCCGCTTACAACAGGAATATGTCTTATTTTATTTTTTTTGAATAATAACTCAGCAGTTTCTAAAGTATCTGAATTGTTTAAAGTAATAACATCACTTGTCATTATTTCTGAAATAGGTGTTCTTTTTTTCATTATTCTAAGATTTAAATTCGCAATTAAAATTATAAATTAAACCTTTGAATAAATATGATAAAAGTCAGTTAAAAAACATTATAATAATTAGTGAAGTTAAATTTAAAGAACTACTTCGCTTTATGGCATTAGTTATTAAGGATTGAATACAATTGAGTTGGGAAATCAAAGCTCAATTTCTTCTACGTTATATAAGTTTTATTTTACTAGCTCCAATTCTAATTCTTCTAAAGATTTCCCTTTGGTTTCTGGTAATATTTTTAAAAGGATAAAAAAGCCAATTAATGCGATAGCTCCAAACAAGAAAAATGTTAATGCGTTCCCTAAATTAGATAGTTCCCAAGGGAAAATCAATTGTACCAAAGAACTTATTAACGAATTTATAAACGCTATTACACCTATTGCTAATCCTCTGTATTTTAATGGATATAATTCTGATAGTAACACCCACATAACAGGACCTAACGAAAATGCAAAACATGCTATAAAACCTAAAATACCTATTAATATTAAATTCGCGTTTATATTGGTAGCAGCTTCTAAAATAGCGCCATCATTTTTAAGATAAATTTGATTACCTAATGCTGATTTTAGCTCGTTTTTAAAGCTCACGTCGTTATTATACACTTTATCTGCAAAAGGCAGTAATTTTTCTGAATTAGAAAACTCAAATTGGTTAATTTTTTCTTCAGATAATTGATATGTAGCTTGGTTAAAGCCATAAGCGCATAAAAGCAAACTAACGGCGATTCCTGCTGTTCCAATTAATAACAAGGGCCTTCTGCCCATTCTATCAATTAAATATATAGCAACAAAAGTAAAAATGACAGAAATTGTACTTAATAAAACGCCTGAAGAAAAAGCAGCATCTGTACCAATACCGGTTTGTTTAAATATGGATGTTGCATAGAAATAAACTGCGTTTATACCTGTAATTTGCTGAAGAACACCTACAATTAAACCTACAACTAAAATAAAACGTAATGATGGTTTTAATAAATCTTTAATTTTTAAGGGCGATTTGTCTTTATCTGCTTTTATGTTATTCTCAATAGAAGTAATTTCTATTTGGCTTCTTTCCTTACCATGAATTTTAATTAAAACTTTTTTCGCTTCTTCGTACTTTCCTTTTAAATACAACCACCGTGGGCTTTTAGGAACAAAAAATAAGAAAATAAAATACAATAATGCAGGAAATAATTCCACACCTAACATCCATCTCCAAACATTTTCATCGGTAAGAAATGTACTGTCGGATGTATTATATTTATTGAAAAAATAATTACTTAAAAATGCCGCAAAAAATCCAAAAACTATATTTAATTGCTGTAATGACACTAACTTTCCTCTATTTTCCGCTGTCGAAATTTCTGCAATATACATAGGCGCTAAAACTAAAGCTGCACCAAAGGCTATACCGCCGATTATTCTAGCTATGTATAGCATTTCATAAGAAATTGCCAAAGCAGAAAACACAGCAGAAATCGCATATAGAAAAGCTACAAAAATGAGTAATTTCTTTCTTCCAATAACATCACTTAACCTGCCAAAAAATAACATAGCGAACATAGCTGCAAACGAAGGGGCGCTAACTACCCAACCAGATTGTATTTCATTTAAATCAAATTCTGGCGATGCAAAAGACATGACGCCAGAAATAATTCCTGCATCAAAGCCAAAAAGGAATCCTCCTAATGCGACGATAAAACTAATAAAAATGGTGTATGTCTTGTTATTCATAATTAATTGGGGTTAAAATAAGAGTGATTTTAAAATAGCGAAGTGCCATATTATTTTAAAATTATTTTCTATGATAGTATATTTTTAGCAATATAATAAAAACAAACAATAGGATTCACTTTATAGGCAATACTCTATTGATAGATCTCAGATTATTTTCGATATTCATGTTTTACCCAATCAACTTCCATAACCCACTCTTTACCTACCATTGGTGAATCTGTAATTTTGGCGAAGTTTAAAATAGCGAACATTGGTTCCGGGTAATTATCACCCTCGCCAACATTGCGGTATACCTCTTTATCATCAAGCCGATAAACAAGGTCACTACCTTCCCATTCTACTGAGTAATTATGATATTCGTTTAATGTGGCATCAAAACCTTTACGGTAACTCCACCAGTCTCCTTTGTCACACTCTCCTAAGCTTTTAATAGCACCAGTTGTAAAATGATTTTTTTGATGATCTCCATGATGTTCAAAAATATCAATTTCTCCAGATCCAGTTAAAGGCCAACAGATATTTTCATCAGCTTCTTGTACAGGTGGTTCGTTGTTTTGTGCACCTAATAGCCACCATGCAGGAAACATACTAGGCTCTCCATTACTTGATAATTTTAATCTAGCTGACCATTTACCTTTAATAAATTCTTTTCGATTTTTTGATGCAATACGTCCAGCTACATATTCGGTATCAGGATGTTGCACTCCGTGTTTATCTAAATTGTCACAGCTTCGTTTTTCATCAATCTTGACTACCTTTAATTTTAATGTCCCACCACTCACTTCTCTAGTACCATATTCGTTGTTTGGCACATAACAGTGTGTTTCGTTGTTTACCCAAATTCGCTGGTCTTGCCAATTGTCTGGATTAAATGTGTCGAAATCGTCATGAAAATCTACTTTCCAGACCTCGTTAGTTATTTTTTTATTTGTGGTTTTTTTATCTTTAGTTTTACATGACACGAATGTGATTGTCGCAAGTATTAAACTTAACAATAAATAATAATGTTGTTTTCCCATATCTTTGGTTTTAATATTTTGTTATTTTACTAAATTAATAGATTTAAACTAAAATATATTACATGAAGATTTTAATTATTAGTCAATAAAAAATAGGCATAAAAAATACTTTTTTATTTTTTATGCCTATTAGTGACCGCGAAGGGATTCGAACCCCCAACCCTCAGAGCCGAAATCTGATATTCTATCCAGTTGAACTACGCAGCCATTATTGTTTTACTATTTAATTTAAGCTAATTTAGCTCTTACAATATTAGAAATAGTTTTTCCATCTGCTTGTCCTGCCAATTCTTTACTTACAATTCCCATAACTTTTCCCATGTCTTTCATGCCTTCAGCCCCAACTTGATCTATAGTCATGATTACAACTTTTTCAATTTCCTCTTCGGTTAATGCCTCTGGTAAAAATTGACTTATTACTTCTGCTTCATCAATTTCTGGTATCGCCAAATCTTTTCGCTCTTGTTCTAAATAAATCGCTGCACTATCTTTACGTTGTTTAACTAATTTTTGAAGAATTTTAATTTCTTGCTCCTCGGTTAATTCTTCTTTTGCTCCGCTTTCTGTTTGTGCCAATAAAATCGCCGATTTAACTGCTCGTAGCGCAGTTAAGGCCGTTTGGTCTTTAGCTTTCATAGCTTCTTTTAAAGCAGTCATTAATTCTTGTTGTAAACTCATGGTTTATTTATTTGAATTGCGAAGATAAAAAATAGATTTCTGCCTTCGCAGGAATGTATAAAATAATTAATAGTAAAAATGCAAAGCCTACAACAAAAAACCCGAAAAGTTGAGAGAAACTTTTCGGGTTAATAAGGTAAGGTTAAGCAAATACTAATCTACATTATCATGTAAAAATGAGTTATTACTCCTTAATTGAATTTCATCATTATCATCCATTCCAATACTGGTTCTCGAAATATCTGTTTCAGAGGAATGCTTTGAATCATTCAAATCAATTCCCTGACGTTTATAAGCTGGAACTTTTTCTATATCCTCAATTTTTGAACTATTAAATTTATGATTAAAATCTTTCATTTTACGCCTTCTTTCATCAGCACGTTCTTTGAGTAATTCTGAAATTGGAGTATTCATAGGATCAATTTCTTCAGTCGAATCTTCTTTAACAGATTCTTTCATCATCTTCTTTTCGAAAACAACTTCTTGATCTACTTCTTCTAAAGTTTCAGTTGAAGCTGCTTGATTTTTATTCATTGAGGACTCAACTTCAACATAATCATCAAGCGCATAACGAATATCACCTTCTTCATTCGTTTCTGTAACCGTGATTAATTCTACATAATCGTTTACGGGTATTTTTTTTAAATCGTCCTCTTGTAAATCATAAGATATGATATCCTCTTGTTCTTCTTTTGAAATTTCTTTATCATTAGACAAGGGTAAATCAAAAGTTAATGTTATTTGTTGCTCTTCTTCCAAATAATCTGACATAACTTCAACATCCCGAAGATTTTCATCATCGTCAGTCATTCTTGTAACGGGCTTGATTATAAAATCGTCTTCATCTTCAATATTGGCATAAACTTCATCATATACCACATTTATATTATTTATAATTTCAGAAGTTGGAATTAAATTGAAATCTTCAGATTCACTTTCAATATTTTTCGTTTTATTTACGTCTTTTTCTAAATTAAACTCTTCCGTTTCTTCAGTATTTAAGTCTAATGTGTGGCGAACAATTGGTGTTTCCTTTTTTTCTTCCAACTCTATAATTGGAGCAATAATAACAGGCTCACATTCAAGTGAATTTAGCTCTTTGTCTTCGCTAAGTGAGTGGACAACCTTCTTGGTTTCTGTATTAGAAATTTCATCTTGCTGTTCTACATTAAATCCTGTTGCAATTATAGTTACTGCGATTGATTCTTCTAAAGCTTCATCTTCACCAACTCCCATAATAATATTGGCGCCATGACCGGCTTCATTTTGTATGTGATCGTTAATTTCACCAATTTCATCAATTGTTATTTCATGAGATCCTGATACTATGAGTAGCAATACATTTTTAGCGCCGGTAATTTTATTATCGTTAAGTAATGGTGAATCGAGTGCTTTACGGATAGCATCTTGCGCGCGGTTTTGACCTGAAGCCAATGCAGAACCCATAATTGCAGTTCCACTATTACTTAAAACTGTTTTGGCATCACGTAAATCTATATTTTGTGTGTAATGGTGTGTAATAACTTCTGCTATACCACGAGCAGCGGTAGATAGCACTTCATCAGCTTTAGAAAACCCTGCTTTAAATCCAAGATTTCCGTAAACCTCACGAAGTTTGTTATTATTTATTACTATTAATGAATCTACAACATCTCTTAATTTTTCAATCCCTTTTTGTGATTGTTCGATTCGCATTCTACCCTCAAATTGAAATGGCATTGTTACTATTCCAACAGTTAAAATATCTAGATCTTTTGCCATTTTAGCAATAATAGGAGCCGCACCTGTTCCTGTACCACCACCCATTCCTGCAGTAATAAACACCATTTTGGTGTTAGAGTCTAACATCTGAGAAATCGCGTCGAAACTTTCAACCGCTGATTGTTCTCCGATATCTGGATTGGCACCTGCACCTAAACCTTCGGTTAAATTAAGACCTAGTTGAATTTTGTTTGGAACACCACTATTTTGAAGGGCTTGGGCATCTGTATTACAAACATAAAAATCTACACCTTTAATTCCTTGGGTGAACATGTGGTTTATGGCATTACTGCCACCGCCACCTACGCCAATAACTTTTATCACATTTGATTGATTCTTAGGTAAATCAAATGCTATGCTTTCGAATTCTTTTTTGCTGCTCATAAATTCTGTTTTACTTGGGATTTATACTATATAATTTTAATTCTATGGATTTTCTTATTATTCTGCGTTATCTAAAAAATCTTTAACACGTTCGGTTAATTTATCTAGAAACGAGCGTCTTTCTTTTATAGATTTTTCTTTTACTTCTTCAATTATTTGCTGATTTTCTTCATGAATGATTTCTTCCTGTTGTTCTTGTTTTTTTCTGTCATGTCGTTTTAAACCATCTAAAACCAAACCAACAGCGGTTGCATACAATGGGCTTGTTATGTCATCATCACTATCACCTGCCAAATGTTCATTTGGATATCCTATTCTAGTATCCATACCCGTTATATACTCTACTAACTGTTTTAAATGTTTTAATTGGCTGCCACCACCTGTTAAAACAATACCAGCAATCAATTTTTTCTTTTGCTCTTCGTGTCCGTAGTTTTTAATTTCTACATAAACCTGTTCTACTATTTCAACAACACGTGCATGTATAATTTTAGAAAGATTTTTTAGTGTGATTTCTTTTGGTTCCCGCCCTCTTAATCCTGGTATGGATACTATTTCATTATCCTTATTTTCTCCTGGCCATGCAGAACCAAATTTTATTTTTAGTAATTCGGCTTGCTTTTCAATAATCGAGCAACCTTCTTTAATGTCTTCGGTAATTACGTTACCTCCAAATGGAATAACAGCAGTATGACGGATAATACCATCTCTGAAAATAGCAAGATCGGTGGTTCCTCCCCCTATATCAATTAACGCGACTCCTGCTTCTTTTTCTTCTTGACTCAATACCGCGTTTGCTGATGCCAGCGGTTCTAGAGTGATGCCTTCTAATTCTAAACCTGCACTTTGCACACAACGTCCAATATTTCTGATTGAAGATACTTGACCTACAACCACATGAAAATTAGCTTCTAAGCGGCCACCGTACATTCCAATTGGTTCTTTTATTTCGGCTTGTCCATCTACCTTAAATTCTTGTGGCAAGACGTGTATAATTTCTTCTCCCGGAAGCATGACCAACTTATGAACTTGGTTTATTAATCTATCAATATCCTCCTCATCGATAACTGTTTCAGAGTTTGCTCTGGTTATATAATCGCTGTGTTGTAAACTCCGAATATGCTGTCCTGCAATCCCAACGGTTACATCTTGAATTTTCATATCTGCAGCAACTTCTGCTTCTTGTACTGCTTGTTGTATGGATTGAATGGTTTGTGTTATATTATTTACCACACCACGATGCACTCCTAAACTTTTAGATTTTCCAATACCTAATATTTCAACCTTGCCGTATTCATTTTTACGACCTATCATTGCCACAATTTTTGTGGTTCCTATGTCTAATCCTACTGCTAAATTATGCTCCATGGTTTATGTTTTGGTACATATTACTTGGTTTTCAAACTGTAAATTAACTTTACTATAATTATTTAGAGTTTTCTCTTTTAAACTTTTTTGATAAAATGCTTTTAGGTTATTAATTTTCTTGTCTAAAAAATTTACATCACCCAATTTAACTAGAAAATCACATTGCCTTAATCTTAAATAAAGTCCTTTATTAATATCTTGATGAATTCCTATCACATGCTTTTTTAAAAATTCATCCTGCTTTGCTTTTTTTGCTACTATATAAATGTTTTTTAAATTATTTTTTTCAACATAACCGGTTACTAAAGGCACTCTTGCAGAAAAATTTTCGGACAAAGGCATGAAATTACCTTCGTCATCAATGTAATAAGACGCATTCGTACTCACTCTAGCAATAGGTGATTTTTGTTCAATGTCTGCGTTAAGTGCACCGTTTACAGTAATATACACTTCCGCATTTTTTATCATTGGATTAGATTTAAGGGCTTTTTCTAATAAGTTCAAATCTAAAGTTTCTTTAGGTACATTTTTAACGCTTCCATAATTTTGTATTAACAATTTACTAACAGTTTGACTGGTTAAAAAAAGATTGTTCTCTCCAACAAATTTTACATTAGGTTTAGAAATTTCTCTTTCCGCATTTTTACTTGACGCAAATGCGAATAAAAAGACCACAACGCCTAATAAAACAATCATTTTTATGTAATTCCAATTAACTCGCAATGCTAAATTCCTTTTTTATGCGTTTAACTTCTTCTCCTATATCACCTGCGCCCATTGTTAATATAACTTGCGCGGTGCTTTTATGTATTTCAGTTAACAAATCTTTTTTGCTAACTAATTGCTTATTTTCATTTGTGATTTTACCTAATAACCATTGAGACGTTACCCCTTCAATAGGCAATTCTCGTGCTGGATAAATATCTAATAAAATAACTTGATTAAACTGAGATAAACTTTTTGCAAATTCATCAATAAAATCTCGGGTTCTACTATATAAATGTGGTTGAAATATAACTAGTACTTTTTTACTTGGATACATTTCTTGAACCGCTTGATACACTGCATTAATTTCTTCAGGATGATGTGCATAATCATCTATAAATACTAAATTTTCTGTTTTAATGTGATAGGTAAATCTGCGCTTAACACCTTTATATGATGCTAATGCTTTGGCGAGCTGTTGGATAGGGCATCCATACTCCACAGACATCGCCAAGGCTATTAATGCATTCGACAAATTGTGTCTACCAGGCAGGTTAAAGTGTAAATTTTTAAGTACTTTTTTTGGTGTTTTTATATCAAAAACATACGTACCATTTTCTATTTTTATATTTTGAATTGAATAATCGGAATCATCTTCAATACCGTAAGTTATTCCTTTAATTGGTAACCCATTTTTCACAAATAGTTTGCCATTGGATTTTACTCTTTTTGAAAAGTCTTCAAATGATTTAATTAGTTCGGAGGCATCACCATAAATATCTAAATGATCCGCATCCATAGAGGTTATACAAGCTATATTTGGCGATAATGTTAAAAACGAACGATCAAATTCATCAGCTTCAACAACTGAAACTTCAGTTCCATTTAATATTAAATTTGAATTATAGTTTTCACTTATACCACCTAGAAATGCAGTTAACGGCACATTGCATTCTTTCATTAAATGCCCTAAAATACTTGTTGTAGTCGTTTTTCCGTGAGTACCAGCAACGGCCAAACAAAATGTGTTTTCGGTTATTAGACCTAAAATTTGTGAACGTTTTAGAATTTGGAAATTATTATTTTTAAAATAAATTAACTCGGTATGACTAATTGGAACTGCAGGTGTATAAACAACAAGTGTATTATCAACATTCAAAAATTTTGATTCAATTTTTGAAACTGAATCTTTAAAGTGTACTCCTATTCCTAATTCTTGCAAACCATCGGTAATACTGGATGCAGTTTTATCATAGCCAGCAACTTGCTTTTTATTTGCATGAAAATATCGAGCAAGTGCACTCATACCGATGCCTCCAATTCCAATAAAATAAACATTATGTATACTCTTTAAATTCATATAGTTTCTTTTAGAAGTATTTCAACTTCATCAACTATTTGTTTTGTTGCGTTTACTAAGGCTAACTTTTTAATATTATCCCCCAATTTTTTTTGCTTTTCTGGTGATGCAACAAGTTGAGAAAACTTGTTTTCAAAATCAGCATCCAAATCTTCTTCTTTTATAATAATAGCTGCGTTTTTATTTACAATTGCCATTGCATTTTTAGTTTGATGATCTTCCGCCACATTAGGAGATGGAACAAAAATAACAGGCTTTCCAACAATACATAACTCGGATACAGAACCTGCTCCAGCTCTTGAAATCACAAGGTCTGCTGCTGCATAAGCGAAATCCATATTGTTTAAGTACTCAAAAACTTGAACGTCTTTAGTGTTTTTGTAAATTTTATATTGCCGATAATACATCTTCCCACATTGCCAAATAATTTGAACGTTTTGAGTGTCGAAAAAATCTAACTCATTTTCAATTAACTCATTAATTCTTTTAGACCCTAAACTACCACCTATAATAAGTACTGTATATTTCCCATGTTTTAAATTGAAAAAATTCTTAGCTTCTATAGTTTTAGAATAAATATCTAACAACCCTTGGCGTACCGGATTCCCTGTTTTTATGATTTTTTTACTTGGAAAATATGCTTCCAAACCGTCGTAAGCCACACATATTTTATTGGCTTTTTTAGATAGTAATTTATTGGTTATGCCGGGATAAGAATTTTGTTCTTGAATTAAGCTTGGTATTTTACTTAAATTGGCCATATATAATAACGGACCACTTGCAAATCCTCCTGTTCCGATAACAACATTTGGATTAAACGCCTTTATGATTTTGCGCGAATTCCACAGACTGTTTATTACTTTAAATGGAAATATTAAATTTCTTAATGTTATTTTTCGCTGTAATCCCGAAATCCAAAGTCCTTTTATTTCGTATCCGGCCTGAGGCACTTTTTCCATTTCCATTCTATCTTTTGCCCCTACAAATAAAAATTCAGCGTCTGGAAAACGTGATTTTAATTCGTTAGCAATGGCGATAGC
>NZ_JABDMV010000078.1 GCF_013001275.1 Flaviramulus sp. | reverse complement strand
TCCATGAAAATGTTCTACTGAAACAAAATTTGAACCATCTAAAGAATACATAAATTCACCGTAGTCAAAAAGAGTTTCACTAAGTGGTTCTTCAGTTTCTCCTCCAGCTTCCCAGTCAAAAGTAACTGTTACATCGCTAGCTGCTCCCGCATTTAACATTGGAGATCTTAATATAATGTTTGTTCCTACAAGTTGATCATAAAATGGAGTGTTAGCTCCTGGTAAATCAGCAGCAATATAAGCTGTACCTGTCGCAGAACCAAGACCATTAAATTTCCAAATATTACCATCCGAATACGAAATTACATCCCAACCAGCTGGTATTTCTGAATTATCAAATGTTTCCGTTGCTAAAAGATCGAAAGGCTGATTTCCTGTTCTTGGAGCGTAATCGTTATCAGCAATTGAGTATTGTTGAGTAAATACCTCGCCATTATAAGTGTACGATAAAACAATTATTTCGTCGTCCTCAATAACATCATCATCATAAACTACAATATCAATTGCCTTTAATTCAGAACCATTAAAAGTTAATGTTCTCGTTGAAAGATCATAATCAACTCCCAAAGTAGCAGTACTACCTGCAGTACTAATATTTATTGTTTGAGAAGGATCTACTTCTACTCCTGAAATATATACAGAATATAAGTTAGAATCGTCACATCCGCTAATAGCATTATCTTCTCCAAAAATTGAAACATTTTTATCATTAAATACAATCGTATTTGGTTCTCCTGTGCTATAAGCATCTCCTATATCTACAGCAAACCAAGAATTTGTTGTTTGAATTTCCTCATTAGAACCAAGACCAAATAACATTTGAGCTGCCAAAATAGAAGCATTACGCATATCTATAAATTTTGCATTAGGCGATAACATAGTTTCTGCTAAATATGAAATTTTAGCCGCATTTATAAATCCTATGCCTTCTACAGTATATACATTTCCACCATCTGATATTCCATCATCTGCTGAAGCTTTGTTATATCCAGGTGAGAACGATTTCCCACTTCCTGTAACCAAAAAGTAATACCATTTATTAAGTACACCGCTATTAGTATGTACCCCACATTGATCATTAGCTAATGTTGGCGTACCGCATTCTGGCTCAATCCAGTTGGTTCCACCGTAAGAATCTGGATCTCCAGCAGCATTCGGGTCATCCATCCATCTCAACGCTCTAGAATCTGCACTACCTGGTGCCAAACCACCATCACGCTCATCAACTTGTTCACCTATTCCCCATGGGTCATACTCTAAAGAATTATCAATTTCATCAAGGACATATGCTTCAACAGCAGCACCCCAAATATCAGAGAACCCTTCATTCAGTGCACCTGATTCTCTTTGGTATACTAAATCAGCAGTATATGTACAAACTCCATGTCCAATTTCGTGAGCGCAAACATCCATTGAAGTTAATGGTGCAAAAGCTCCATCAGGGTGCGTTCCACCTTGCCAACTTCCGTCACCATAAGTCATGGCAGTACCATTCCAGAATGCATTATCATATGCATCACCGTAATGTACATAGTTAGTTACTTTGGTTCCTTGATCATCATAACTTAATCGGTTATGCACATTTTTCCAATAATCTAAAACAATCTCTGTTCCCCAATGTGCATCTAAAGCTACATCATCATTATTTGCTTCATTTTGTCCAAAGGTTGGTCCACCTGGAACCGTTGGCGTGTAAAGAGTTGAAAAATCACTTTTTCTATGTTCTCCAAATGCATTCCAAATATTATCAGCATTTTCCGGATATAACATTTCGCCATCGCCATCATAAATTGGCACCGCAAAACCTGATAATGGTGCATTGATAGGTAAACCCCCAAGACCTTCATAAGAAAGTGTTTCGTTTTCTACGCCTGACGGAGAGGTTCCAGAAAGTACATAATATCCTGTATCACTATCATACGATGTTTGGAATGTTCTATTTCCAGCATATCTTGTTTCTCCTGTAGCAGCAAGAACTGCTGGTTTAGTGATGAATGATGGTTTTACTGCAGGCTTAATTTCATTTTTAACCATTTCCTTACCGTTCTTTCCTTCAACATGTTTGATAATAGCATCTAATAAAAGAACTTGACCAGTCACAGCATCTACATAAATATCTGCACGCGATAATGGCTCTGCAGCATAAATATTAAATTTATAAGCTAAAGATAAATCGATAGCATCTGTTAAATAGTTGTCTACAAATACCAATTCACCTTTTGGATAAACTTCGTTGTAAGCAGCTGTTATCTCAGGTGAATTACCTAAACTCTGGATATATTCCCAAGCATAAGTAGTTGCTCCAACATGGTTTAAAACCAATTGTAAAGCAGCACTTTCATTTAAAGAAGGCACAGAATTGATTGAATCTGAAAGGTTGTAATATTCAGCAGTTAAACCAAAAACTACATTGTTTTTAGACATGGCTTTAAAAACACCATGTTCCACCTTAACACCTTTAGTGTATTGTTGAAATTTAGTTACTTGAACACCGTTTGTATTAGTTGTGGCTGAAGTACTAAAAGTTGTTTCTTGACCCATTCCTAGAACGGAATTTAAAAATGCAGGAGTGTCATTCAATTGAAGTGTTGCTCCTGTAGTATTTAATTTAATAAGTGATGGTGTACCTCGGTTTGGTTCCATCGTAAAAGAATTTACTCTAGCATCTTGGGATAAGTTATTAGAAATATCCTGTGAAGTCTGTGCGCTTAAAATAAATAATCCTTGCAGTGAAAAAGCTACTCCAAGAATTAAATTTTTTAGTAATTTTTTGGTCATTTTCATTAATGTTTAAGATTAATATTAAATTAGTTATTAGTTAAAATTCGAATTATTATTAGTAAGACAACTTATATAGTTTTTACCCTATTAATTTTTAAATAAATTCAGATTTTCAAATCCTTTTTTCAATTAACCTTAAACTACTACGTATTAGTTTTCGATTAAGTTATTGTAAAAATTAATGCTACTAATTAACAATTTCATCTTCCACCGAAAACGTTTTCGGAACAGAAAGTGCGAACTTATAAAAAATAATTACCGAAAACGTTTTCGGCGATAAATTTTTTTCAATAAAACCTATGATTGCTTACATATTATTGAAATAATACCTTTTAAAGTATCATTTTTTTATTTTAAAATAAAAATAATTTAAAAATTGAAACCAATTTTATTTAGCGTAAGAAAAATTATAAAAAATTTAATTTATTTGACATTTAAGAATTATAAAAATCAGATTATCAAGACAATAAATCAAGTTTTAAAAATGAAGAGTATTGATATTTTTAAAACTGATATTTTTTGAAGTGGATTAAAAAAATAAACTTTAAAAGAAATTCGTACAAAAAAATAGAAATATTTATCCCACAAAAAAATTTTTGATTGGGTAAAAAGAAAATATCATATTAAATTTATATCGAGAATTAGAATAGTAATCGAGAATTTTAAAAAAAAAAGCGACTCTAAATAGAGTCGCTTTTTTAAATTTGTTTTATTAGTCCTCAAACGTTTCAAAATTTACTATTATAAATCGAGATCGTCTATTCTGCTGATGCTCTTCTTCAGAACATTCTTTTCGTAATTCGTTACCACAACGGTTTACTAGCTGTGTTTCCCCATAACCAATTGCACTTTCAATGTGATTAGCCAATATTCCTTGAGACTCAATATAATCTCTTGTAGATTTCGCTCTTCTATCTGATAATGATAAATTATAAGAATCTTTACCTCTACTGTCAGTATGTGATTCTATTTTGATAATCATATTTGGATATTCTTTCATAACAGCCACGACCCTGTCAAGCTCAGCGGCGGCATCAGGTCTAATATTAGATTTGTCAAAATCAAAATAAATAGGATTAATGTTGATGTCAAATGGTTTTAAATAAAGATCGACCAAATTTTTATCTTTGAAAATATTGGTAGTCATTATCTCTTTAGCATCAGATTGATGTCTTTTTTTACTTGCCGTAATAATAAATGCTTTTTCACAATCAACACCCTCAAATATGTACTTACCTTCTTTATTTGTAACAGTTGTTGCAACCTCGTTCTCTTCTATATCTTTCAATACAACTTTAGCGTTCACAATTCTAGAGTTGGTTAAAACATCATATACAACGCCTTCAATACTTTGACTACATTTCTCTGTAAAGAACGCGTAAATGTCATCACCGCCCTTCCCTTCGGGTCTATTAGATGAAAGATAACCCGTTTTTTCTCCATCATTTGTAAAAAAGGCAAAATCATCGTATCCACTGTTAAATCCAGGACCTAAATTAATAATTGAAGCTTCAAAATTTTCTGCTTTTTGAACTAAATCTGTTTTATATATATCTAACAGTCCAAAATTATTATTAATATATCCATCCGATGAGAAATATAATGTGAAATCTGATGCCATAAAAGGAAACATTTCGCGTCCTGCTGTATTTATTTTAGGACCTAAATTCTGTACTTCACCTAGAGTTCCATCATCATTAATTGGTACTTCATATAAATCTGTATGTCCAAAACCACCGGGTCTATCTGAAACAAAATAAAGTATCTTTTCATCCGGACTTAAAGCAGGATGACCAGTTGAAAAACTTTTATCGTTAATTGAAAGGTCTTTTATATTACGCCACTTTCCATTTACAAGATTTGCACGATAAATTTTTAAATTATTTGTTCCAGCTTTATCATAAACGGCAACGTTATTCTTTTTAACGTTACTGCCTGTAAAATAAAGAGTACGTCCGTCTTTAGAAATTACAAGTGTACCTTGATGATTTGTTATCGAATTTATGGAGTCTGATGGTATTGACTTAAAAGGTCCTACATTTATCGAATCGAAAGATTTAGTAACTTCTGCTGTAACTATTTTTAAAAAAGGCTCTTCGTTCCATTGATAAACTTTATCCTTTGTTTTTTCAAATAGTGTATCTTTAATTACGGCAGATGAATAATAAAAATTACCAAAGCTGTCTTCATATCCACCAAAATCAGCATACTTAGTGTTCGAATTTAAATTAATAAGTTTTAATGCTGGTTTACTATCATATTTGGGCTTTACATTTGTAAATTGAGTATTTAAAACTAAACTATCTACTGGCGTATAACTTTTCAATTGCTCCAACCACTCATCCGCAAGCTCATGATTTCCAACACTACGAAGTGTTTGTATATAATTAAAAATAAATTTAGGATTCTTATCTTCATACTTATCGGCAGCAAGAGCATACCATTTTAAAGCTTCTTTTGTATTAGAATTTTTATAATAGCAATCACCTATTCTTGTTAGCAAATATGCCGAACTATCTTGTTTTTTTAGTGCTTCTTTGTACAGTTTCGCAGCATCTATATAGGCAAAATTCTTATATAGTTTATCTGCAGCGTTATTTTTTTGCGCAGTTACAGAGAAACTGTAAATTGTTAGGAATATAAATAATATAATATTTTTCATAGGACTCGGATTAAAAATATCTTGGCGATTTTCTACGTTTATTATTAAATGCTTCAAATATCATAAGTACCTCATGGGTTCCACCAAAATAAGGTCTTATATCGGATACATAATGTTCATAAGCATAACCAATTCTAAATTCTCGTGAAATTTGAAAATCAACTAATCCACCAATAGATGCGGTATTTTCATTAAATCTATATGAACCACCTAACCAAAATTTTTCGTTAAATAAGAAATTGGCATTTAAATCTACTGAAATAGGTGCACCATTTGTGGCTTTTATTAATGCTGAAGGTTTTAATTTTATGTTCTCATCTATATCAAACACGTAACCTCCAGAAAAATAATAACTCACACGTTCAAGAGCAATATAATCTACATTAGAGTTTTCTTCGGTTAAATTATAATCTGTGTTTATAATTCGAGGTGCCGATAATCCAACATACCATTTATTAGCATGCCATAAAAATCCAACTCCAACATTTGGATTCCATTTATCGGCATAATTACCAAAAAACGGATCGGAAGTCACGATTGGATTATTTAAAAATGCCTCATCCAAATTATAATGTGTAAATCCTCCTTTTAGTCCAAATGACAATTTTGTTTCTTTCCCGGTATAAATAGTATACGAAAAATCTGCATAGGCATAAACAAAATTCTCATAACCAGGCCTGTCATTAATCATAGAGAACCCTAATCCTATTCTATCATTTCTTAATGGTGAATGTACAGATAGTGTTTGTGTAGTTGGCCCTCCTTGAGCTCCTACCCACTGACTACGGTGTAAACCAACTACAGAAAGAGTTTCTCTACTACCCGCATACGCAGGGTTTACAGATATAGTATTAAACATATACTGTGCAAATTGAGGCATTTGCTGAGCAAAAGCTATCGTGCCAGTAAATAATAACAATATGACTAAATTATTTTTAATGATCTTCATAACTTAAATTTTATTTAGTTCCAATATACATTAGACCTGTAATTGGGGCTTTTCCACTGTTAACTAAGGTTACTACATAATAATATGTACCACTTGGAACTTGACCTGCTGATCCTAATGAAGATCTATGCGTAAATGCATTCCAATTGTTTTGATAATCGCTTGATTGGTAAATAATTGCTCCCCATCTATTTACGATTTTCACATCTATTGGAAAATCACAATCTACCTGACCCGATACCGTGAAATAATCATTATGATTATCTCCGTTTGGTGTAATCAACATAGATATTTCAAGATTTTCAAGATCACATCCTTTAACTGCACAATCATTATTTACTTCAATTGAAGCTTCAACATAAGTTGGGCAATTAGAATTTGACTCTGTATAACTAAAGGTTACAGTTTCAAACGTATTAACATCATCCAAATCAACAGATTTAGGATCGAAAAAGTTATCATCAATCACTGTTCCTGGACCTGAAATAATTTCCCAGATTCCACCTGTATTATAATTTCCATCTATTAAGTTGAACAAATTAAACACTTGAGATTCAAACTCACTTTCAAGACAAAGACTGAAATCCTTAGACGTTACTGCATCGTTTTGAAGTGTTAATGTAGTTTCAAGAGTTGAAGTATTATCACAATCATCAGTTATCGTATAAATAACGGTTAGCATTCCTTCAGATAAATTATCAAAGTCATAATCTGATGTTACACTTATAGCCTGATCAACGCTACAACCATCATTCGCACATGTTTCTAAATCTGTGATATTATCTATATTCCACTGATCTGCAATGTCTTGAGCAGAATTTAAATCACAAGACATAATCATGTCTTCTATTTCACAATTTGAAACATCTGGTGGCGTTGTATCAGATATTGTAAGAGTAACCAATAGTGTTGTTTGGTTGCCACTATTATCAGTAATTGTATATGTTACATCGATACTACCACTTAATCCACATGATAATTGGAAATTAGAAAAATCAAAATCGGAAGTTACATTTCCAGTAAAACCTGAATCACACTTATCTTCGGCGCAATTCTCTAATGCTTCTATATTTTGAGCATTCCAGTTTTCAGCCGTCGTTTGGTTATCTAAACCATTACACTCTAATGTTTCATCTGAAACTGTACAGTTTACAACAATTGGAGCTTCTGTATCATTAATTGTTATATATACCGTAGCTTGATCACATGCTTGTGGCGTACCATCATCACATACACTATACACAAAACTATCTGTGCCTGTAAAGCCATCGTTTGGTGTGTAAGTAAAGGTACCATCAGCATTAAGTATTAAGGTTCCGTTATCTACATCATCAACTGGTGTCGTGTTTACCGTTTGTGTATCGCCTTCTGGATCGGTGTCGTTATCTAATACATTGCTTACTAACGCTTCACAGCCGGCACTAAAATAATCATCATCATTTGCTATAGTTATATTAATGTTGTTATCTACAACTGTGATCACCACAATGGCCGTATCACATAATTGTGGATTCCCATTATCACAAATCGTATATTCAAAACTATCATCTCCTATAAAGCCTGTTGGTGGTGTGTACGTGTACTCACCTGTGTTTGGATCGATTGTTACTACAACACCTTCCGCAGTGGTTACCGTGGTAGTAGTTACTACTAGTGGGTCGCCATCTGGATCAAAATCATTTGATAAGACATTACCTGTTACTGGTGTATTGATCTCTGTTCCTGCTGTATCTGCATTCGCTATAGGTGCTTCGTTGCCTGGACCGCCTATTGGTAATACTTCGATGTAAACCGTAGCTGTA
This sequence comes from Flaviramulus sp., assembly GCF_013001275.1. GTDB lineage: Bacteria > Bacteroidota > Bacteroidia > Flavobacteriales > Flavobacteriaceae > JABDMV01. The sequence continues at coordinate 82 of NZ_JABDMV010000078.1, read as the reverse complement.
TCACAAGCCTCTGGTGTGCCATCATCACAAATGGTGTATTCAAAACTGTCCTCTCCTACATAACCTGCCGGTGGTGTATATG
>NZ_JABDMV010000077.1 GCF_013001275.1 Flaviramulus sp. | reverse complement strand
CGTGCTCATGGAAAATGGAAGAATTACTAATGGTAATGGAGGAGAGCCTAATGCCGTTATAGAAACGTATTTGAAAAGCAATAAAAAGGATATTGAATATAAGGTAAAACCAGATTATTTAAATGTTAAAATAGAGCAAAAAAACACTTACGATTTTAAAGAGCCCCTTAGTATTAAACTAATCATTGATAGCAAAAAAGAGATAGAGGATGAGGTGTTTATGGATTTTGCCGTGGTAAACGCCTTTGATGAATTTGTGTTACATTACAGAATGAACTTCGCCAATGAATCCTTACGTATCAAGAAGGGTAAAAGTACTATTGATTTTAAAATTGATAACCCAAGCTTAGTTTTAGGAGAGTACTCATTTATTTTTTACATGTTCAATAAAATGCAAAATGTCATCTTTTGGGTAGAAAATTGTGCTCACTTTCAAATTTACAATGCCTCAAATGTGCCGATTGCTGAAGGACACGTAAAGTCGCACGTTCTTCCAGATGTAAAAATCATTCAATCTTAACCGCTTATGAAGAAGTTACTTTATAAAATAATTAGTAAACTAGGCTATAGAATTGAAAACAAATCTACACCAAGACAGCAATTAATAAAGCCTCTTTTAAAATATTCGCAGCTACAAAACTTTAATATTATAGTGCTGGCTAAAAACTATGTATTGAACTTAGAAGAACGATTTTCAGATTTTACTATCGATAATCACAAGGATGGCTTCTTAGTTAGTTTTGACGGATTGAAGATGTATATAGAAAGCCTTGAAGAGTTTCATATTTTAAATGAAGTATTTGTAAAACAAGATTATGGATTTAAAACCAATGATCGTTCAATTCTCATTGACATAGGTGTAAATATTGGCACAACTTCACTCTTTTTTTCTAAGTATCAGTACATCGATAAAATCTACGGTTTTGAACCAGTAGAGGCAACTTATAATCAAGCTAAATATAATTTAGAATTAAATAAAGGAATTCATAAAGTTGAACTTATAAAAAATGTGGGCTTAGGAAAGAATGATAGAAAAGAAACCTTCTCTTTCAGTAGTAAAATAAAAGGGAATACTGGATTAAGAGGAACGTTAAGTCCTAGTTATTCTCAAGCAGACTCTACCAGTGAAATTGAAGTACAATTGAAAGACGCATCTGTTGAACTCTCTAAAATAATAGATGCAAATGATAACAAAAAGATTATTGTTAAAATGGACTGTGAAGGTGCGGAATATGAAATTTTAGAGAATCTTAAAGCTTCTAATGTTTTAAATAAAATTGACGTCATCTTATTAGAATGGCATGACGATGGTTATGAGTTAATTGAACAAATATTACTTGAGGCAAGATTTAATTTCATTACTCAAAATATCAATTCAATTTCAGGGATGGTTTATGCATACAAATTTTAAAAAAGATGAATAATAAAATATTTTTGAGTTGTGAAATTGATAGTAATGCCAATAGTAGCTTTAATTTATGTGAGGCTTTTCATTGTAACATAGTACAATCCTTTTTATCATAATATATGTGTGGATTTACGGCTTTTTTTTCATTCACTAATATTGACAATGTAATTGTTGAAAGGCTTTTGCGCTGTAACAATGAAATGTTTTACAGAGGTCCTGATGAGCAGGATCTATGGAATGATGATAAAGTTGCTTTAGCACATGTTCGGTTATCTATTATTGGCTTAAATAATGGACATCAACCACTTTTTAACGAATCCAAAAGTTTAGTTTTAATATGTAATGGCGAAATTTATAATTATAAATCATTAAAAAGGGATTTAGAATTTAAAGGTCATGTTTTCTCATCTTTATCTGACTGCGAAGTTATTCTGCACATGTATGAAGAGTATGGAGAAGAATTAAATTCAATGCTTGACGGTATGTTTGCATATTGTTTATATGATATAAAAAATCAAAAGTTAGTTGTGGGGAGAGATTCAGCTGGAATGAAGCCTATCTATTATTCAGTTTTACAAGATGGATTAGTTTTTTCGTCAGAGTTAAAAGTAATTAAAACTTATTTCCAATCGGAAAACACTTTGAATTTCGAAAATCTTAGGCAGGTACAAAAATATACTTACTCAATTTCAGCCAGAGATACTTATATAGAGTCAATTAAAAAAATCCCAAGCGGTTCCTTTGCAACAATAAATCGAAACACTGGATTGAACATTGAAAAATTTCATAAACGAAATTTTAATTCAACTTTTGATGGTGATTATCAAGACGCATGTAAAGAGGTGAAAAGATTGCTTTTTAGTGCAGTTGAAAAAAGATTAATGAGCGAGGTTCCTGTAGGTGTATTGTTAAGTGCGGGTGTAGATTCTTCTGCTATTGTAGGTATAACAAGGCAGTTTAGAGAAAATGTTAGTGTTATTTCGGCAGGTTACAAAGGTAATTTTAGAGTTGATGAACGAAGAGAGGCTAAACGGTTTAGTGATGATATGGGACTTCTTTGGAATGATATTGAATTGGATTCTAATGAATTTAATAACTCACTTTATGACATTTTTAATCATCTCGATGAACCCAATGGCGATGTTGCCATGTTTGCCCAATGGGCTATTTATCAAAAAGCCAGTAAAATGGGTTTTAAAGTTCTACTAAGTGGTAATGGAAGTGATGAATTATTTTATGGATACAAACAACATAATTATTATGCAGAGGGTATGAACTGGATAGAAAATAATTATTTGAATGATATAACAATTGGTAAGAAAGCAATATTTAAAGAGAAATTAGGACAAATGCTTAAAGTTTTTGATAATTCAAAAAACAGATATTTAAAAAAGTCAAAAAGAAACAGTCAGTTTCCAGTATATGCTGAACTAACAAAGTTGGCATTTAATCAGGAATTACCATTAGAAAGAACTGATTGGGAGAGGATAGAAGTTGAATATTATATCGATAAAATATACTTTTTTTTACATTATGCTTGGCTTACCAATAATTGTTATTTTCTAGCAGATAAATTAGCAATGGCTCATTCTATAGAGGTAAGATCGCCCTTTGCCGATAAAGAATTAATAAGATTTGTTGATACTTTACCAGTGGAGTTTAAGTTTCCTGACTGTCAACCCAAGAAGCTCTTAAAAGATAGTTTAAAAACGATATTACCAGATTATGTTTTAAATCGCTATAAAACAGGATTTGAGCCACCTTATTCTTTTGTAAAAAGGATTACCGATGATTATAATCCACTTTATTTTAAGGAGAAGCCAACAACTTTTGCTCAACTCGTAACCGATTATTTCGCGTCAAGTTTAAGTATTCAATGAATTTGGATTCAGAAAAATTAAAATATTTGTTTATATCAAAAAAGGTGTATATTATCAATATAGTAGTAAATGAGCTTTTCGATTTCAGTTGTCATACCCGTATATAATTGTGAGCAGTATATAGAGAAAGCAGTAGCTTCTGCCTTGCAACAACCAGAAGTACTTGAAGTTGTGGTTGTCAATGACGGCAGTATTGACAAAACACAAGAAATTTTAACCAGACTAGTTACTAAACATCAAAAATTAAAAGTATTTAATCATCCTAATAATCTGAATAAAGGCCGTTCTGCCTCAAGAAATTTAGGAATAAAAAAGGCTAGTGGAAATTATATAGCCTTTCTAGATGCCGATGATTATTATTTACCAAATAGGTTTAGCAACGATAAAGTACTATTTGAACAAAGCGAAGATATTGATGGCATTTATAATGCAATAGGAACTCATCTTTATAGAGAAATTGAGTACCAAGAAGAAAAACAGCTTTTATCGAAGCTTTTTACAATAAATAAAGTTGTAGAGCCATATGATCTTTTTGATACTATAATGTCTGGAAATTACGGCTATTTTTCAATTGATGGAATGACTTTAAAAAGAACAATAGTTGAAAATATTGGAGGTTTTAATGAAAGTTTAGTGGTTGCAGAAGACACCGACTTTATTCTAAAATTATCTTTAAAGTATGATCTTTATCCAGGCCAACTAGATAAGCCTCTAGCAATGAGGGGTATTCATACCAACAATGTATTCAACAATAAAGAATTGTATTCTCTGTATGACTTAAAAATGTATGAGTCATTATATTTCTGGACTATTAAAAGTAATTTTGCTTTGAATATAGTAGAGCGATTTTTAGAAAGAATATGGATAATTCATTTTAATCAAAAAAAAGATTTTTTTAGTTATATCAAGATTTGGTTTGGGTATACAATGCGCTACCCCAAAATATTGTTCACAACATTGAGTATAAAATACTTTCCATTAATACGACTTCGACAGAAACTTTTCCCATTTTTGTATAATAACTCAAAGTAACTGCAGGACTTTCTTTAAAAGATGGATTTAGCGCCAAT
>NZ_JABDMV010000074.1 GCF_013001275.1 Flaviramulus sp. | reverse complement strand
TCAAAAACGATTTACTTAGCTCTTAACTTTCGGTTCATAATGCCGACCAAATCATTTCGGATTGCAAATATACAATCCTTTTTAATTTCTACAATAATAAATTGCTAAAATATTATTGCTCGATACTATCTGCTTCAAATTGTGATAATTGCGTATTTTCAAATTGAATTGTTACTTGAATTGGGTTACAACATACTTCGCAATCTTCAATATAGGATTGCTTAGAGACAGAATTATCTAAGAGCATTGAAATATTTTCCCAACAATAAGGGCAAGTAAAATTATGTTCAATCATTGTAATATAAAACTAAAAAAAAGCCATCAATACGATGGCTTTTCTTTTAACTAATTTTATAAATATTTATTTCTAGATTTATTCTTTCTCAATATCCATTACAGCAGTAGCATTTTGCAATTCTAAAAGGCCAATAGCTGGTGGATTAGTAACAGAAATGCTAATATAATCTTGATTTAAATTGTTATCACTAACCATAATGGTTGTCAACTTTTTTAAGTTCATAAAATCAACTGGTAAATCTCCAGTAAATTGATTTGTTGATAATAGCAATTCTTCTAAATTTTTTAACTGAGCAATTTCAATAGGAATTTCGCCATTCATTTTATTGTCCATTAAACTTAACTTTTCTAGTTTTGTTAATGCACCAATCTCAACTGGAATTTCTCCTGTTATAAAGTTACTTCCTAATAACATTTCTTTTAGGTTAGTTAAATTCATTAACTCTCTTGGAATTTCACCAGAAAATTTATTACTGTATAATTTTAATGATTCAAGATTTTTTAATTCGCCAAGTTCTGCTGGAATATTTCCTTCAAAACCATTCATAAATAATTCAAGCGCTACTAATTCTTGTAAGTTCTTTAAAGATGTTGGAAGTGCTCCAGTAAGCTTGTTAAAACCTAAATTAATTTTTCTTAAGTGAACTAAACTACCAATTTCTTCCGGTAAGTTCCCTGTAAGGTTATTAAATTGAAGATTAATTTCAACTACTTTATCATTTTCTATTGAAATACCATACCACGTATCTACAGATGCGTTTAAATCCCACGTGGAATTCCAATCGGCACCATTAGTGGCATTGTATATTGCAATTAATGCATCTTTATCTGTTGATGAAACATTAGCAAACGTAAAAAATGACGTTAGTAAAAGTATTACTGCTAGCTTTAAGGTTTTCATGACTTGTTAAATTTGGGATTAACTCCTACGAATTTACGCTAGAACCGGATAAATAACTATTTTATTCGACGAAATACATAAAATTTTAACAATTAGATTTAGATGAAATGCAATTCTAACCAAAAACCAGGTGTCTGACCTTTAATTTCCAAACCTAATTGAAGTAATGTTTATTCTGGATTTAGAAGATTAAAATTAGGATTTTTAACTAAAGTAATAGTGCGTCCTTCATCAAAAAGACTCCCAACCTAAATTTACTTACAAGGGCATAAAAACTATTTATCGAATGCTTCTAATTCAAATTGTATGGACTCCCATTTTTCCATAAAAGTTTGTAAATCGGATTTCATTTTTTGATAATTATCAAAAAAGTTTGGTTTGGACGACACCTTTTCGTAATTAATTTCTAACTCAACATCAATAGCCTTTATTTCACGCTCTAATTGACTGATTTTAGATTCGACATTGCTGAGTTTATTGTTTAAAGACTTAAACTTTTTTTGATCTTCGTAAGATTGTTGTTTTTTCTCTTTTGGAGTTTCTTTTATAATGGTACGTTTTTCTACTTCACGTAAGTTATCAACTTTACGTTGGTCTAAATAAAAATCAATATCGCCCAAATATTCTTTTAATTTATGGTCTTTAAATTCGTAAACAATATTTGTTAATCCTTGTAAAAAATCTCTATCATGAGATACTAAAATTAAAGTTCCTGCAAATCTTTTCAAGGCTTCCTTCAACACATTTTTAGATTTAATATCTAAATGGTTTGTAGGCTCATCCATAATTAGGACATTAAATGGTTGTAACATTAATTTGGCCAAGGCTAAACGGTTCCGTTCTCCTCCAGAAAGTACGCGCACATATTTTTCTGCTTCGTCTCCACGAAATAAAAACGACCCTAAAATATCTCTTACTTTACTTCTATTTGTTTCGTTTGCGGCATCTATCATCGTATCTAGAACGGTTTTGTTTCCATCTAAATATTCCGCTTGATTCTGAGCAAAATAACCTATTTGAACGTTGTGCCCCAATTTTAAATGCCCTGTATATTTTATATCACCTACAATAATTTTTGCTAATGTAGATTTACCTTGACCGTTTTGACCAACAAAAGCTGATTTACTATCTCTTTCAATTAGTAAATTGATGTTTTTTAAAACTTGGTTATCACCATAATTTTTAGAAATTTTTTCTGCCTCAACAACCACTTTTCCAGGTGTAATTGATACGGGAAAATTTAGAGTCATAACACTATTATCATCCTCGTCCACCTCAATTCTATCAATTTTATCAAGCTTTTTTATAAGTGATTGCGCCATAGTTGCCTTTGATGCCTTGGCACGAAATTTTTCAATTAATTTTTCAGTCTGCTCAATTTGTTTTTGCTGATTTTTTTGAGATGCTAACTGCTGTGTTCTTAATTCTTCGCGAAGTATTAAATATTTGGAATACGGTTTTGGGTAATCATAAATCCTTCCTAAAGATATTTCTATAGTTCTGTTAGTCACATTATCTAAAAACATCTTATCATGCGAAACAATAACAACTGCTCCAGGATAATTTTTTAAAAATCCTTCTAACCAAATAATAGATTCAATATCCAAATGGTTTGTTGGTTCATCCAATAGTAATATATCGTTATTTTGAAGTAGTAGTTTTGCTAATTCAATTCGCATACGCCATCCACCCGAAAATGTATCTGTAAGCTTCTCAAAATCCTCACGTTTAAACCCTAATCCTTGAAGTATCTTTTCAGTATCACCTTGATAATTGTAACCGCCAGCAATTTCATATTGATGTTGAATCTCATTAATATCAACCATTAGTTGATGATACCCTTCGCTTTCATAATCGGTACGCTCTGCCATTTGAGTATTCACACTTTCCATTTTCGCTTCTAATAGCTTAATTTCTGTAAAAGCTTCATAAGCTTCTTCTAGAACGGTTCGCCCAAAAATAAAATCGATATCCTGTTTTAAAAACCCAATTTTAAGCTCTTTATCAGCAGCTATTTGGCCAGTATCGGGTTCCATTTCTTTCGATAAAATTTTAAGCATCGTTGATTTACCCGCCCCATTTTTCCCAATAAGCCCTATACGGTCTCCATTACCAAGTTTGAATGTAATATCTTCAAAAAGGTATTCTCCTTGAAATGAAATAGATAAATTGTGAATGTTCATCATAGAAATGTAACTTTTATTACAGAAATTTTCTTTTATAAAATGTATTTTTACCCTGTAATTGCGCTTGCAAAAATACATAAATATTATGTTTAAAAAAGGAACTAAATTATATAGTATTTTAACGGGAAATTGTCCAAAATGCCATGAGGAGTGTATGTTTAAAAATAAGAATCCCTATGCCCTTTCTGAAGCTTTAAGCATGAACGAAAAATGTTCTAATTGCGACACAAAATATAAAATAGAGCCATCGTTTTTTTATGGCGCTATGTATGTTAGTTATGCCGTTGGAATTGCTTTTGCAGTAGCCGCTTTTGTAGTTTCGTTTTATTTTTTCAAAGCTTCAATACACGTTGTTTTCATTTCTATCATTGTCACATTAATCATCTTTTTACCCGTAATTCTAAGGGTTTCAAGAAATATTTGGATTAATATATTTATGAGCTATGACAACTCGCTTACTAAAAAATAATTAATCAAAACGGCGAACATCTATCTCTTGCTCTAGTGGAATATTGTTCTCAATATAGTTATAAAGCTTATTTGCCACATAAGGCCCTATCATAACGCCTCGTGTTCCTAGTCCATTCAAAACAAATATATTTTTAAACTTTACATGTTGCCCAACCAGTGGTCTTCTATCTTTTACTGTAGGTCGAATTCCAGCTACTTGATTTATCACTTTATAAGGGCATAAAATAAGCTTATCGAGTTTGTTTAAAAGTTCTTCTCTTGCTGAATTTGTAATTTGGTTTGATAAGTCTTTCCATTCATAAGTAGCGCCTACTTGATACAAATCTTCCCCCAATGGAATAATGAAAATATTTGCTTTTAAAACAAAATTTATTCTTAAATCTGGTGCATGTATGCTTAGAAGCTCACCTTTAGCTGGTACAAGAGGTAAATTATTGAAATAAGGGTTTTTCTTTATTCCGTAACCTTCGGCAAATACTATGTTTTTTGCTGAAAGGTTTTTGTATTGCACAAATGGACTCTCAATTTTAACTTCCTTATAACTAAATGATTCCTCGATTAAAAGATCCTTTTTTAAAAGATCTACTATATAAGCTTCTATCATTTTACTTACATCTACGCGTCCGGTTTCGAATACTTCACCGAACCCAAATGGAGCATCTATCGATTGGTTATCGTTTTTGATGATTGTAGTTGATAGATAATCTGAGAG
>NZ_JABDMV010000062.1 GCF_013001275.1 Flaviramulus sp. | reverse complement strand
TAACCCTTATTATGAAAGGGCTAAAGCAGAATACGATACCGAATACCAAAAATGGCTGGGTAGAAAAACTCAATATGATCAAATATATCAGCAAATAACAAATGCTGATGAAGTGCTTGTAAAACACTTTGGTAAAAAAAATTATACTAAAGCTGAGGTAAATGCCATTAAAACAGAAAACCAAGAATTAATACAAGCTAAACAAATAGCCCAATTTATGTATAGTAATGGTATGGATTCTATGGCCGATGCTCTAAAAGAAATTAATGAAGGGTTAGAATCAATTAATGATTATTTAAACTACAAACTCAATAAAACATATAAGGGTCGTGTTAATGGTGACAACCCAAACGATATGACTACAAAGTTTTATGGAAATGGAAATATAAAACCAATTACAAAATCAGAAAGTCATGGCACACATGTCGCTGGTATTATTGCCGCAGAACGCAATAATGGGAAAGGTGCAGATGGAGTAGCCAATAATGTAAAAATTATGAGTCTTAGAGCAATCCCGAATGGTGATGAATACGATAAAGATGTAGCTTTGGCCATACGTTATGCGGTGGATAATGGGGCGTCTATAATTAACGGTAGTTTTGGTAAATATTACTCACCTCATAGTGATTGGGTGCAAGATGCTATTGTTTATGCCGAAAAAAACGATGTTTTAATTGTAAAGGCGGCAGGAAATGAAAGTTTAGATATAGATAAAAAGCAAGTATATCCAAACGATGTGGGTGAGTCTGGTTCAGAAGTTTCTAATACATTTCTAACCGTAGGATCGTTGGCACCAAAATATGGATCGGGCATGGTTTCGGGTTTTTCTAATTACGGTAAAAACAACGTAGATGTTTTTGCGCCTGGTTCAGACATATACTCAACAACTCCAGAAAATGAATACGACACAAAAGGAGGAACATCAATGGCTGCGCCTGCTGTAGCTGGTGTAGCAGCATTAATACGATCGTATTACCCAAAACTTACCGCCGCCCAAGTAAAACAAATTATTATGAATTCTGGTTTAGCTTTAAAACCAAAAGTAATTGTTGGTGGTAACAGTGATGACGTAAGGCCGTTTTCAGATTTAACTAAGTCTTCCAAAATAGTTAATGCATACAACGCGCTTATTGTGGCAGCTCAGATAGCCTCAAATTAAAAACTTAATAAATACTTATGAATCGATTTCTTATTTCAATATTTTGTGTTTTCATTTTTTATTCGTGTAGCGCTACAAAAGTAGCTTCGGCTCCATTGGACACCATATCTCCAACCCCGACAGATTATTGGCAACAGCATGTAGATTATAAAATGGATATTGATATGGATGTAAACACATATCAATACGCAGGAAAGCAGAAATTAGTGTATACCAATAATTCACCAGATGTATTAAACAGAGTGTATTATCATTTATACTTTAATGCATTTCAACCGGGTAGTGAAATGGACGTGAGGTCTCGTACCATTGCAGACCCTGATAGAAGAGTAAAAGACAGAATAAGCAAACTAAATCCTGATGAAATTGGATACATAAAAGTGAATTCCTTAAAGCAAAACGGGGTAAATTTAAAACACGAAACAGTTGGGACTATTTTAGAAGTTGATTTAGCAAAACCAATTCAACCGGGAGAAAGCGTGACTTTCGATATGCTTTTTAATGGCCAAGTACCTGTGCAAATTCGTCGCGCAGGAAGAAACAATAGTGAGGGTGTGGCGTTATCTATGGCACAATGGTACCCAAAACTAGCAGAATACGATTTTGAGGGCTGGCACGCCGACCCTTATATTGGTAGAGAATTTCATGGGGTTTGGGGTGATTTTGATGTTAAAATTACGATAGATAAAAATTATATAATAGGCGGTACTGGCTACTTGCAAAACTCAAACGAAATTGGTTATGGCTACGAAACTGGAACCGTAAACCGACAAAATACCGAAAAACTTACGTGGCATTTTGTAGCCCCTAAGGTGCATGATTTTACATGGGCAGCCGATCCAGAATATATTCATGATTCTATGCAAGTACCACACGGACCAATACTCCATTTTTTATATAAAGAAACAATGTCTGAAAAACAAAAGGACAACTGGAAACGCATTCAGCCAAAAGCTGTAGAATTTATGCAATATTACAGTAATCTTGTTGGAAACTACCCGTACAAACAGTACTCAATTATTCAAGGCGGCGATGGCGGTATGGAATATGGTATGTGTACACTACTTTTAGGTGAGGGTACATATGATGGCCTTATTAAAGGCGTCATTTCACACGAAATGGCACATACATGGTTTCAGTTTTTACTGGCAAACAACGAATCGAAACACCCGTGGATGGACGAAGGGTTTTCCACTTATATAGAATATCATGCTGTTAATGATATTTTTAATGAAGGCAAAAAAAATCCTTTGGAGTCAGTTTATGCTGCCTATTTATCATTAGCTAAATCTGGTAGAGAGCAACCATTAACCACCCATGGCGACCGTTATACTTTTAACCGAGCCTATAGTTTGGCATCGTATTACAAAGGGTGTGTGTTTTTGGCACAGCTAGGATATATAATGGGTGAAGAGAATTTAAACCTAACCATTAAAAAATATTTTAAAGATTTTGTTTTTAAGCATCCAAAACCATTGGATATTATAAGAACTTCCGAAAAAATATCAGGTTTAGAATTAGATTGGTATTTAATAGATTTTGCTCAAACCACAAACACTATTGACTATGCCGTACAGGCTGTTGAAGACAAAACAGTAACCCTAGAGCGTATTGGATTAATGCCCATGCCTATAGATTTAACAGTTACTTATACGGATGGCACGATGGAAGATTTTTATATTCCGTTACAAATGATGCGAGGGGAAAAACCAACCTCTGCAACTATTATTGCAGATTGGGCTTGGGCGAAACCAACTTATACATTTAAAACGACAAAAGCGGTAAAAAGTATTCAAATAGACCCTAAGGAAATGATGGCTGATATTGATAAGGAGAACAATAAAAAATAATACTGAATTATATAAAAGCCGCTTTACAAAAGAAAAGCGGCTTTTTCTATTTTAAAATATATTGTATTCGATAAAAATACTTTATGAAAACTTAAGAAGGCTGTGAATTTCTAATTATTGTATAAAGTTAATTCCGTAACGCCCACAAATTTCTGCAACTTTTGGAAAATCTGGTGGTCCGGGTGGAAGTGTTCCAAGTTCTTCAAACATGTCTTCAATCCCAGAAGGAAAAACACTTAAAATTACTTTTGCTTTCTTTTCGCCTACTATTTTCCATGAATGAGGAACTCCACGAGGGCCAAATGCCAAATCACCGGCTTTTAAAATGGTAGTTTTATCACCAACTGTTAGTTCCATTTCGCCCTCTAATACTTTAAAAACTTCATCTTCTTTAGTATGAACATGAAGCGGAATCATAGTTCCGGGATCATTTTCTTCCTCAATTAGCGTGAATAATCCGTTGGTGTCCTTGCCTGTAAGTTTTAAGGTTTGAAAATCACCTATCACATTTAGTTTTTTCCCTTCGTGGTTCCTAACAATTTTCGGATTTAATGCAGTGGCGATTTTTTTAGTGTTTGCAAGTATTATTTGTGGTATGGCAAAAACCCCAGCACTTAAGGAAGTTGTTATTTTTATAAAATCCTTTCTTTTCATGATTTATAATTTTATTGTTATTTTATAATATTCATATCATATTTAGAGCTAGTTTCAATTACTTTTTGAATGATTTTAGGATCTAAAGATTTTGTTCTAGCGTTATTTTCGGAATTCGAAATTCCTAAATTTTCAAAAAAACTTAAAAATCCTTTTGGGCTATGAATGTTTATCCATTTGCATGGATTATCGGACTTATTATTAAAAGTATGTATAGAATTAGGCGGAAGGTTAATAGTTTGCCCATTTTTTAACACACTTGTTTTACCATCAACAATAAATTCCATTTCACCTTCCGTAATCAAAAATACTTCGTGATACGTATTGTGAAAATGAGGTGGTGGGCCTTGAGATTGAGGAGGTGTTTCACCAGTTACAAGATCAAAATCACCAGTTACTTTTTGCGTATTTATTTGATGACCTAATACCCATAATTGCATAATGTTTTATTTTATAAGATTATTGTCTCATAAAACTAATATATTATTTTCTATTCTCCAAATTTTATGAGATATTTGTCTTATGAATAAGAATTACATAGATAGTGGCAGAAAAAATCAAAAGCACAAAACCAGAAGTAAGATACTTTTAGTTGCACAAAGATTACTCGCAAAAGGAATAGGTTTAACTTTAGAAGATATTGCTAAAGAAGCTGATTTATCTCGAGCAACTATTTACCGCTATTATTCCAATGTTGATGTTTTGGCTGCAGAGGCGGTCATCGATATTCATACAAAAAGCCCTGAAGATGTTTTTAACGAGGTAAAAGATTTAAACCTAAAGGAAGTCCTAATGGCTATTCAAGCCTATTTTAATGATTTGGCATTTACCAACGAAGCAGCGTTTAGAAAATATTTGAGCATTGCTATTGTCTCTGATCAAGCCACAAATAAAAGAGGCGCTAGAAGAATTAAAACCATGGAATTAGCTTTGGCAAACAAAAAAACACCTATTGATAATTCTGAAATTGAAAAACTAAAAAATATTGCTACTGTTCTTATGGGTATTGAGGCTCTTATTGTTAGCAAAGACGTATGTGGCTTAAACGAACAACAGTCCAAGGAAACCCTAAAATGGGGCCTTGAAATGTTGTTAAAAGGTGTTCTGAATAATCAAAATTAAGTATAAAGCATTCTTAAAGATATACGGGCTAGAATTTGATATTTATTTTTGGTTTAAAAATGAGATTGTTAAAATCAAGTCCGTATAATAATTTAAATATTTCACACACAGCACTGTTATATAAAAATAACTAACAATTTCGACAGCCTAAATATTAAGTGAAGAGAAAAATTAAATTATATACTATATTTTTTTTCTAATGTAGATAATAAAATTTCAGCATGAGCTAAATCAAGCATAAAAATTGATTGATAAACCCTATCTAAAATAACTTGTAGTCTATTATCATTTTTATATTTTTTCCGCAATAAATATAATCTATATGGTAATTGTAAATCGTCAGTAGTATATGTTACACCTGTATAAGCTTGAATTTGCTCTAAAAAAGAAAATCCAAACTCGTTAGTTGGTTCTACCATAGTGCCTTCTCCAAAATCATTCCACGTAATCAACTGAATAAACTCTACAGGATAAGCATCTGTTAATGCTAAGGTTTCGTCTAAAACCTCTACGCCATAATTATGGACAACCCAATCATAATCTGTAGTTGACCTCCAACCTCCTTCGTAATAAAAGTCGTTAAACCCAGGATAAACACCTCCTACAGTTTGTACATTATTTTGAATAGAATATTCATAATAATTAGATAATGTAGTCATATGATTTGAATCTACCCAACTAAATTCGCCGCTACCATATTGTCCTAATCTATCTCTCGCTTCCCATAAACTCATAATGAAAGGTGGAGAATTTAGTTGAGAAATTATGGTTTCCCAATCTAAAGGATCTGTAATACAATTTGGTCCAAAAAGAAACAGTAACTCTGAATCATTTATTTTTATATAATTATCGCTTGTAAAATAAGTGTCTTGAATATATTGTAAATCCATAATAGCATTATTAATAATTGTACTACTTTTTTCTTGAGTACCTAAATATTGAGCAGTCTTATCTTCATACATTATTGCGAATTCTAATCCTACATCTTCAATCTCTTCGATAAATGATTCTGTGCTGCTTTTTAATGCATTATAATCGTTTACATCTCTACTACCATACCAGTCAAAGATAACCCCATCAATTCCAGATAATTTCATTAACAATAAATGATATTCTTGCAAGTCATTATCATTAGAAGAATATGGTCCTATTAAAGGATAATAATGAGAGGCAATTTCTCTTTTACGATTAGCATCCATTAGATTGGGGTTTTTATTGGTCATAGTCCAGTGTTGCCCCCAATAACCGTCATGCTCGAGATTAAAAAACCAAGGCATATAATGTACATATATTTTTTTCGCATTGCTCTTGGTTACTTCAACAGGAATGAGCTTTGTTTTTTTACTTATCACGTCTTGATATGCTTTTTCAAGTACATCATCTTTAAAGTTGTCACTAATCTCATTGCTACAACTTATTACTAAAAACAACAAGAAAAGTACTCGGAATAATTTAAATTTTGATTTCATAAATTCTCTTTTTTTTAGATAAAAAAATAAATTTACTATGTGTTAATTAAAAATGATTTATGTTTTAGGCCAAAAACGTAAATATGAAGATTAATGACAATTATCTATCGAGGAAGCAATATTAAAATACCTAAAGAATTCTTAGACTATTAAACAATTAAAATATGCAAAATAAAATTATACCTTTGGTTAGTATTTAGCATTAACCATTATTTCTATCTATTAGTCTCTAGAGCATGAATAACATAACTAAAATTCTGTTTGTCTTTTTTATTTCAATAGTTTCAAATGCGCAAACAATATTTGAATGGGAAACCGGTGTTCAAAATGACGGTAACGTTACTGAAACCATTGATGGTATAACCGTGACTGCTGTTTATTCGGATGTTATTTTAAGTGATGAGGGCGGCTTTGGAGGCTCAACGGGTAACATAATACTTTCCTTGACTCCTGTATCAACCGCTACTTTTTCTTTTACCGAAGCGGTTATTGTTAATTCAATTTTAGCCTTGTCTGGTAACGAGTTCCAAACAGAAGCTGACTATACCTTCACTCCTACCGGAGGAAGCAATCAAGTGGTGGTAGCATCTTTAACAAACAGTGCTGCTCAGGTAACGTTAAATTGGACTGATGTGACGTCTTTTACTGTTACCTCAGCAGAAAATTATAACTATGGATTTGATAATTTATTAATTAATGACCCCGTCGCTTTGTCTGTAACAGCATATCGCAAAGATGCAATCAAAGTATATCCTAATCCTAGTGAAAACTTCCTGTATATAAGCGATGTTCAAAATATCAAAACAATTAAAATTTACAATAGTTTAGGCCGATTAATCAAAAAAACCCTCGATCTAAAGATTGATATTAGTCAATTATATAAAGGAATATACTTTTTACAAATAGAAACGAATAACCGAATTGAAACAAAAAAAATAATTAAAAAATAACCAATTCGATACTTCAAATACTTGCTTTAATACCAAGGCGCTTTCTTATAAACACTTGTTTTAGCTACTCGTTCGCGATTATAAAATTTTAAATGTGTTGTTGTAACCTGTTTACTCCTGTAACCCAACAAATGAAAAAGTGCTTTAGCAAAATATTTAGCCACTTTTAGGTTTACTTGTAATATCCCTTCTTTTTTATTTACCCATGATATACCAGGCATGATTACCAACGCCCCATCAAATTTTATATTCCTAAGTATCGCAGACAATTTTAAGAGAAAAGGTTTTATCGGTTTTATAATAAAAAAGCCTTCAGAACCCTTTTTTTGATATAAAGGCATAAAAATCCTGCCATTAAAAGGTGATTTAATTTCGGTAGCGTCGCTAATTGCTAGGCTTGCTCCTTTTTTAATTTTGTCAAAGCTTTTAAAGCCGTCGTGCATTTTGAAAAGTTCATTGTTTTGTATTCGTTGAAGGTAAACTATCTCAAAAACATCAATGGTGTTATTAGATTGTAGCTTTAATTGCTCATAAAAACTTGAAAAATTAATTACCGCTTCTTTTTTTAAAGCCCCAGAAAAAACAAGAACAAGGTAAGCAAATGCAATGCTATTAGTAATCGCTTCCTTGCTGTCGTGCTGTCCAGATTCAAACCCTAACGACACATAACCTAAATCGTTTATATAACTCAACAATGGTCCGTTTAAATATTCTTCAATACCTAATATTATTGGTACTGGAAATTGAGTTGAAAATTTTCGATTTATTAAGGCGTCATTAATTGTTATGAAAGGAAGAGTTTGACTTGAAGTAGTGTGTAAATCAAAAAAATAAAACGGGGGTTGATTGCTTTTTATAACCTTATTTAAAAGACTTAACAATTCTATTAACTCTTGTTCATCATCATTTAATTTTGACTTGTTTTTAATTTCTTCAATTTGCTTTTTTGTCCAAAGCCTATTTAGGTCTTGATTTATGTAGCGTTGTTGGTTTTTAAGTGCCAATAAATTTCCAGAAACAGCAAATATAGTACCCTTTACTTGAGTTTTATTTATTCCAGCCAATACTTTCTTCAAAGCAAAAATACCAGAAGGTTCGTTACCATGAATCCCAGCAAAAAACACTATAGTTGGCCCAGGATGTGAGCCTTCAATCTTTCCGAGTATTCTCTTTATTTTTATAGTATTGTTTAGCGCTTTACTAAATACATCTACCATGAATTAAAAATCATTTAAAGTAATTAAACCTAATAGTTTATTATCATGAACTACAGGAAGGCAGCTAATATCGTGATCTTTCATTAACTTTTTAGCTGTTTCGATAGTGGTGTATTGATCTACAGTAACAATATTCGTCTTCATTAATTTTGAAACACTAACATAATTCCGACTTGATTTATCCAAATAATCCTTAACGTCATTCCAACTTAACAATCCCACTAGCTTCCTATCGCTATTAATAACAGGCATATGATGAATGTTTTTCCACTTCATAATATTTAAAACAAGATGCACGCTGTCGTTTTTATCAACCGAAAAAACATCAGTACTTATAATATGCTTTACTAACTGTTTTGCTTTAAAACCTTTGTTATCTCCATAATTAAGCATATTCCAAACAGAAACTGGATATCCTTTTTCTTGTTTATCGTACAAATTAGCTGTTAATATTTGTGTAGATTCGTAGCCTTTATGTTTTTTTAGTAGGTTTCTGTAATTTCTAATTATCCACTCTGAGCCATTGTTACCCGCAACCCTGTCTTCAATAACCTTTAAATAGTATTCTGCGTCTTTTGGAATTATTCCTACGCTGTATAATCCTTTATAGGCCATTGGAAGCAATTCGTTTAATATAAGATCATGGCTAGATACGTATGCACCATTCCAGTAGAATTGAGTTGCCTTTCCGTAGCGCGCCGCATTAAAGAAATTTGTTTTTACATCTTTAAAGTCCCATTGCTCGTGTATATTATTATATTTTTTTGGTTTTCCGAGCATAATTCCAACCCAAAACATCATGTTTGCTACCTCATCAACAGTAGTGGGGCCCGATGGAATATATCGATTTTCAATTCTTAAATTAGGTTTGCCGTTTATTTGACCATAACATACCCTGTTCCAAGGATACACCGTTCCGTTATGTAACTGTAAGGCTCTAAGTTTTGGTGTTTCGTTGTTGTGAACCATTTCTACACTGTCTCTCCTAAAATCTGTAGTTAAAAAGCTTCTAAATCTGGAAATATTATTTTTAAAAATATCCGTTATGGTTCCCGTGTACCATTCGTTACCAAAGCTAACTCTAGCTTGTTTTTCGTTTAATAAATAAGAATTAACTCGGGTATCTACACTTTGGGTAAAAAGAGCAATTCTGGTTTCGCTCCAAAGTTCTTTACCAAACAATAACGGCGAATTAGCACAAATACTTAAAACTGGTCCAGCAATAGCTTGTGCCCAATTATAATTATCTACAAATGTTTTTGGGCTTAATTGCAAATGCATTTGGAAACTAGTGTTACAACTCTCGAGCATGACGGAATCGTGTAATAAATTAAGTTCATCAACTCCCTTTATATGTATATCAAAACTTTTTCTTCTACTCGCTTTAATCGCATCATTTAAAAGAGAATATCGTTCAACATTCGTCATACTTTGTTCGTCCACATCGTTAACTGATAATGACGGTAAAATACCGGTAAGAACAATTTTACTATTTTTATTAGTGGCTGCTTTTTTAGTCTTATCTAATAATGCATCCAATTGCTGGTGTAATTTTGAAAAACAATCACCTGTAAGCTCAAGTGTATCTAGGTTTATTTCTAAGTTGTAATTTCCAATTTCGGTTGTAAAATGATTGTCATCAATCTCTTTTAATAGTTCTAATGAATTACTTTCTGGTAAAAACTGATTGTTAACTATACAAAATTCTTGTTCTGCTCCAATACGAAGAGGGCCATCTTCTATCATTCCTTTTTCGATCATAATATCCAAGGCTTCAATATCATTTATTAAATGATAGATATAATTTGCCCTGTCTTTTTTAGTTCTAAGTTTTGCAACATTCAACTCGCCCATAACGTTATTTTTAAAGGATTATAATGGGTTAATTTACGGCGCTTCAGGATAATTAAATATGATTTTTATCATGCTTAATTTTAATCCATTAGGTGTTAATTGTTATTATTACTTTTGTGCCAACTTATCTAAAAATGCGAGCAACATATTCTCATAAGGAAAAACTTAAAAGTAAAAAACTGATAGAACAATTGTTTATTGAAGGACAGTTTGTATCATCATTTCCGTTGCGTTTAGCATATATGCCCGCTTCCTTTCACGACAGTGTTATTGCTAAAACAGGTGTGTCAGTAAGCAAGCGAAATTTTAAAAATGCCGTTGATAGAAATAGAATAAAACGTTTATTAAGAGAGGTTTATAGGCTAAATAAAGCCATTTATTTTAACAATTTATCAACACAACATGCGTTTATGATTTTGTACATTGGCAAAGACATGCCTACATTAACCCAAGTTGAAACTAGCATGAAACTATTGTTTGAGAAATTTACCGGCAAAATTTCCGAATCTTAAAATTACTTTTTTATGAAATACGTACTTAAAAAGAAAATTATAATCCCAATAATAGCATGTGTTGTTTTATTTACGACCACCGCATTTAAAAACGATTTTTTTGAGATCGCTAAGCAGATAGAAATTTTCACGACACTCTTTAAGGAGTTAAATATGAATTATGTTGATGAAACCAACCCTGGCGATTTAATGGATACAGCTATTAAAAGCATGTTAGCAGATCTAGATCCGTACACCAATTTTATGAACGAACAGGATGTTGAAGCAGCAAGAATTAATAATACTGGAGATTATACTGGTATTGGCGCCAAAGTAAAAACATTAAAAGATAAATTAATTATTATTGAGCCTTATAAAGATTATCCTGCAGATAAAGCCGGTTTAAAGGCCGGTGACGAAATTATTAAGGTTGGTAACACGTTAGTGGCAAACTATAAAGAAAATGCTGGTGATTTATTAAAAGGAACAGCGGATAGTTCTGTTGAAGTCACATATATCCGCCAAGGTAAAACACAAACGGCCACGATAAATAGAGCTGAAGTTGAAATAAAAGCGGTGCCTCATTTTTCAATGGTTAATACAGAAACGGGTTACATTGTTTTAAGCAGATTTAGTAATAAGGCTTATGCCGAAACTAATTACGCACTGCGAGATTTAAAAGCCCAAGGAGCGAAACAAATTATTTTAGATTTAAGAGGAAACCCAGGCGGACTTTTAAACGAGGCTATAAAAATTGTAAATCTATTTGTGCCTAAGGGGCAATTAGTAGTAACCACTAAGTCTAAGGTTAAAAAATACAATAAAACTTATTATACAATGAGCGAGCCTATTGATACTGAAATTCCGGTAGTTGTGTTAATTGATGGTAGTAGTGCTTCGGCTAGCGAAATTGTTTCTGGGTCTTTACAGGATTTAGATAGAGCTGTTATTGTTGGGTCAAGAAGTTTTGGTAAAGGACTGGTACAGCGCCCAAAAATACTTACCTATGGAACACAGGTTAAAATTACTATTTCCAGATATTATACGCCTTCAGGTAGATGTATTCAGTCATTAGATTATTGGAACAGAAACGACAAAGGGGAGGCCGTTCGAGTTAAACAAGAAAATTATAACGAGTTTAAAACTAAAAAAGGTCGTAAAGTTTTTGATGGCGGAGGTGTGTTTCCGGATTTACCGATTGGAAGTTACAAAAACTCACCTATTACTTCGGCTATCGTTAATAATGATTTAATTTTTAATTACGCCACTAATTATCATTACAAACACTCAATAAGCGATATAAATTCATTGAAACTTAATGATTCAGACTTTGAAGATTTTAAAAACTTTTTAACTACAAATAACTTCTCCTTTGAAACAGACACAGAAAAAGCGTTTTATAAAGCATTTGAAACATCTAGAAAAGAGGAGCTGAACGATGATATTAAAAAAGACTTCAATGCTTTAATTTCAAACTTAAAATCTTCAAAAACATTAGTTATTGATGAAAATAAAGATTATTTACTTGAACTGCTAACCGAAGAGATTGTTAAGCAATATGTATATAGAGAGGGTTTGTACGATTATTACAAAATTCATGATTTAGAAATAAAAAAAGCAACCGAGATACTCGGTAACCCGTCTACATATCTAGGATATTTAAATTAGTTTTTATTTTATCGTCGTTATATCACTCCGTTGTAACTGGCTTCTGGCATGGTTTTCGATTAAAAATAGTATATTTATCATCTATTCTATCATCCTACTATGAATAAACATTTGTTGTTAATATTACTACTGCTCAATGCTACTTTTGTTTTTTGTCAAGACCAACTAACACACGAAGTTTATTTTGAAACTGATAAATACGACGTTCCTATCACTGAAGAAAATAGGTTGCTTCTGTTTATTTCTAAGTTAACCGATGTTGACATTGAGTCTATTTCTATTTTTGGTTTTTGTGATGATATTGGAGCAGATACTTACAACTTAAAACTATCGCAACAGCGCGCTGATGCTATAAGGGCTATTTTTGCTAACAACGAAATAAGCGAATCTTTAATTACAAATGTTGATGGTAAGGGCGAGATTCTTCTTAAAATCGTTGAAGAAAAAAACATTATTAAAATTAGAGGATTAAACAGGAAAGTTGAAATCATAGTAAAACCAAAACCTCCTAAACCAAAGGTTGTAAAAGCTGAAGCCCTAAATAAAGAAAAAGATGTTGTTGAATTAATAAAAGATGGAGCTAAGGGTGATAAAATAATTTTTAAAAACATCTTATTTAAAACAGGTTATGCGTCTGTAACCCCGGCATCAAAAAAAATATTAAACGATATTGCTACCGCTCTTGTAGAGCGTGAGGATATTTATTTTACCATTCAAGGACATGTGTGCTGTACTCAATATAGTAGAGACGCAGTAGATAGAAGAACTAAAAAAAGGAACTTATCTGAAGCGAGAGCTAAATACGTATACGATTATTTTGCAAAAAAAGGAGTTAGTACAAAAAGGATGCGCCACTTAGGAATGCGCAGAAAATTCCCCCTTGGAGGCGACCCTCAACTTGATAGGCGCGTAGAAATTGTAATTACGTATGTTGACAATGCGAAATAAACTTTATGGCTAATAAAATATGCTCTCTTTTAATAATTATTTTCTTTCTAATAAGTTTTAAAAGTATTAGCCAAACTTTTGTGCCTGATGATAATTTTGAGCAAGCTTTAATCGATTTAGGTTACGATTCTGGCCCGTTGGATGATTTTGTTCCCACAGCTAATATTAACACTATTACAAGCTTAAATGTTTCCGATAAAAGTATTTTAGACCTTACCGGAATTGAAGATTTTACAGCTTTATCGATTCTTGATTGTTCTGCAAATCAATTAAATTCTATTAATATTAGTCAAAATACAAGCTTAACAGAATTATACTGTTTTAGCAATCAATTATCAAGTTTAGATGTTTCTCAAAACCCTGGGTTGATAATTTTATGGTGCTATCAAAATCTGTTAACCAGCTTAGGCGTCTCTCAAAACCCAAATTTAATTTCTTTGCTTTGTGGAATTAATCAACTTACAACTTTAGATGTTTCGAATAACACAGAATTGGTGGTGCTCTCTTTTCAAAGAAATCAGTTGTCTTCAATTGATCTTTCTAATCTGCCAGATTTAAGCCGATTACAATGCGCAAATAACAAACTAAAAGCTTTAAATGTTTCAAATAACCCAAAACTATTACATCTAACTTTTCAAAGTAATGAGGTTTCTTTTATTGATGTTACTAATCTAATTAATTTAGACAGAATGCAATGTGGAAGGAATCTGTTAACATCTTTAGATATTTCTAAAAATATAAATTTAACCTATATTTCTTGTGAGGAAAATGAAATAA
>NZ_JABDMV010000044.1 GCF_013001275.1 Flaviramulus sp. | reverse complement strand
CTAAGAATTATTTGTTTGTTCTGCATATTAACCCCGTCTGTAAGTAATGATAATGGTGGAATAAATACTTTTTTAACTAATACATCTATCACCTTATTAAACGAAGCACCAATAATAATTCCGATGGCCATATCCATCATATTTCCTTTTACTGCAAATTCTTTAAATTCACTAAATAGTTTCATAATATTACATGTTTTATTAGTGGGCAAAGATAAATAGTTTTTATAAAAATTTTAGAAGAGATTATACCGGGAAAAGTATTGACGCTACTATATTATGAGGTATGGTAATGAATATCTTTCAGAAAAAATTAAAGAATTAAAGAACAATATAACTTAATATCTATTTCTTGTAAAACTTAGCATATCCGCGATAAGCAAAAAAGGCTATTATTGTAATTATAGAACACGCAATACCAATAAATTTTAAACTTACTATTTGATCGCCACTAGCATAACTATGTAAACCTGCTAAATAAAAGTTTACTCCAAAATAAGTCATCATAATACTCGAAAAAGCAACAATTGACATTAGGTTAAAAAACCATCTGCCTCGAAGTCCAGGAACTAATCGCGTATGGATAACAAATGCGTAAACCATAATACTTATAAGCGCCCAAGTTTCTTTAGGATCCCAGCCCCAATAACGTCCCCAACTTTCATTAGCCCACATGCCGCCTAAAAAATTACCAATTGCCAGCATTACTAATCCAACGGTTAATGCCATTTCGTTAATTATGCTTAGTTCTTTAATGTTTAGCGCCATTTTAACTTTGTTATTTTTTGTTGTGAAAATCATTAATAATAATGAGACCAACCCTAAAATCATACCTAAAGTAAATGGCCCATAACTAGCAACTATTACTGCCACATGTATCATTAGCCAATAACTATTTAAAACGGGTTGCAGATTTGCAATTGCAGGGTCCATCCAATTCCAGTGAGCTATCATTAAAATCATAGCTGTTACAAAGGCCGTCGATGCAATCGTTAAATCACTTTTTCTACCAAAAGCTAATCCAAAAAACATTGTTGCCCATGCTACATATATCATTGACTCGTATGCATCACTCCAAGGAGCATGTCCGGAAATATACCAACGCACAATTAAGCCTGCTGTATGTAAAATAAATAATCCTAAAATGATAAATTTAAATACGGTTACTCCAATATTTACTACATTCCTTTTATCATTAAATATTTGAACAATTAAGAGTATAAACAACAAACTACCAGCATATAAATACCAGCTAAATAGCTTTTTAAAAATATCATATTTGTTATAAAGCACTTCCGTTTTAATCTTTTCATCACTCAACATAACAGAGCTCCCATATTTATGTTGTGTTTTTTTTATTGCTTCCAATAATTTTGAGGCTTCAGAAAAATCACCTGTTTGTTTCGCTTTATTTAGAGTGTATAAATACACACTAAAACCATTTCTTATAAAATTACCGTATAATGAATCTTCTATTTTAGAATTATCACGTTTATAATCATAATTAGAAATCCATGTATTGTTTTCATCATTCGGTATTGGGAATATTTTAAGCGACATACCTTCAATCGTGTTATATAATAAATTAACACGTTGATCAGTTTCTTTAAATTCCTTTTGAAATCCGTTTGGCACTTGTGCTTTGTAAGCTTCATCTAAATATGGTGCTAATTTATATGAACCACTTGCTGAAAAGAAATCGGCCAATGCAACATACTTTTCTGTTTTTTCAGCACCTATAAGCTTTCTAATAGAATCTCCTTTTTTAGGTTTTAAATAAATAATAGGCACATTATACCAAAGCATGGGGCTTTCTTGGATTGATAAAAACACTTGGTTAGCATCAAATTCTTCATATGTATCATGTTTACTAAGTTTCCTAAGCATTTCTGATGCATACGTGTTTACAGGCATCATACGTCCACTTAAGTCTTGTATTACAACATGACCGAACTTGTCGGCATGCTTTTTAGTTGTAATGTTTGCTTTTAAGATAGAGTCTATCTGCGCCTTTGTAGGTTTAGAATGGCCGTGGCCATCGTTCACTGAATGCTCTTGTGAATAAGCCGATAACCCAAAACATAATAACAAAACGGCAAGTGCTTTTGATTTTTTTGCTTTTACTTTTTCGAGTTGCTTTTTTAAATCGCCGAAACGAGAATGCTTACTAAACAATATAGACATCAAACCAAAGTATAACATTATATAGCCTATGTAAGTAACAAGTGTACCCCAATAATCATGATTAACTGATAAAATTGTTCCTTTTTCGTCCGGATCAAAACTAGATTGAAAAAAACGATAGCCTTTATGGTCTAAGATATTATTCATAAAAATCTTATAATCAAAACTTTCCTTATCAGTATCTATAACAGTTACCTCACTCGAAAAGGCTGAAAAACCTCGTTCTGTTCCTGGATACCGTTCTGCTTCAAAATCATTAAGCTTTATTGAAAAAGGTAATTCTAAGACTTTAGATCCATATTTAAATGCAAATTCTAAACCTCCAACATTTAATTGCTTAAAATTTGTGTTTCTGCCTTTCCCTCCCAGCAAACCAATACTTTTAGTTTCACCATTGGTAGTAACTTTTAAAACAACACCATCTTCATCATTTTTTAATAATTGTGATTTTTGAACAATATCAAATTCCCCTTTTACAACAGTTTTTGGAAATACCATTTGCATATTACCGATAATGTATCTGGACCGCAATATTAGTGGTTGAATACTATCCTTTACCAGTTTCCCCTTTGTCATAGTAGCCATTGTCATATACTCGCCTTCAAATGGTGAGTTAATACTAAGTGAGTCTCCTTGAAAAGTAATATTTATAGCACCCTCCGTAGGTTTATTAAGTGCAAAAAGAATATTATGGATACTGGATACTTGTCCAACTTTTAAAAAGTGATTATGTGGTCCATTTTGTCCTGCTTCAACTACTTTTAAGTATGATTCGCCATTATCGTCTGGAATAATATCTAATTCTGCCCCAACAATAAACTTTTCTAACTCGATAGTTACAGGTTGTTGATTGTATTTTGTTTCAATTTTAAAATCATTTTCCAACCGACCAGAAAAATCTACTTTTCGTTCCAATGGTAATCTTTGGCGCACGCCATCAATTTCATAATCGCCATCAATATAAGCTGTTATAAATGTTTCACTCGATAAAAATGTGTTTTCCGTTGCTCCTTCACGTATAGCCATCATACCTTCGAAGCTCGCATAACGTGTGATAAAAGCGCCTAAAAGGATAAAAACAAATGCAATATGCAGGGTTAACGTTGCCCATTTTTCTTTTTTATACAATCTGAATCTAAAAATATTACCGGTAAAATTTATAACAAAAAACGCCATAATAGCTTCAAACCACCATGCGTTATAGATTAAATTTCTTGTATATGGTGTTGGCGATGTTTCTTGTCCTGCGTCCAAAAAAGTACCTGTCGCCATTGCAACAGCAAAAACTATAAATAAAATGGCGGTAAGTCGAGTAGAAAAAAGAATGTTGGCGAGTTTTTTTTGCATAATCTAAGCCCTTTTTAGGTCGTGCAAATTTAAGTATTTAAGTTTATTATAGCGTGTTAAAGTATTTAAAAAAAGGTGCTATTTTGATTGTCGCGCCTCAAAAATTTTCAAGTATAGAAACGTGCCCATTTTTCTAGCTCGCATTTTAGCATTTTCGGCGTAATCACCTATAAACAATTCATCAATTGTTTGATACCACAGATTTAACCATAATCCGAAATGTAACTCGGTCATAAAATTGTTATTTTCTTTATCAACTTTCAGGTGTACTTCTAAAGGATCACCTGTGTATTTTGTTTTTAAAAACAAGCTTGCTTCCCAAAACGTTGTAAGTCTTTCAAAATGAGCATCCCAATCATGAATTCTATCATTAAAAAAAGGTCCTAACACAGTATCTTTTCTCACTTTCTCATAAAAAGATGAGACGAGTAAAAATACATCTTCTCTTGTACGAATATCATTTTTCATCTTAATAGGTAAAGATAAAACAATCGGTTTTTAAATAGGGTTTAATTAACTATTTTAGCACTATGATTTCAGTGGTAATTCTTGGCGCAGGCAATGTTGCAACACACTTATTTAAAGCTTTTGATAAAGCCGAAAATATAACTGTAATTCAATGGTATAATAGGAATTTAGACAGTTTAAATCAATACATAAATAGTGTTGATATCACTGATGATTTAAACAATTTAAAAGAAGCTGATGTTTATATCTTAGCGGTTAGTGATGACGCTATTGGAAATCTTTCCTCAGAACTTCCATTTGAAAATAGACTCGTAGTACATACTTCAGGAAGTGTTGGTGTTTACGATTTAGATAAAAAACATAAACGCGGTGTTTTGTACCCATTACAAACATTTAGTAAAAACGTGAAAATAGATTTTGCTAATGTGCCTATTTGTATAGAAACAATTGACAAAAAAAATTACCCACTTCTAAAAAAACTAACAAAAAGCATTGGAAGCCCTATAAAACGTGTTAACAGCGATCAGCGTAAAGTATTGCATTTAGCTGCAGTTTTTGTAAATAATTTTACAAATCAATTATATAGAATTGGCCATGAAATTACAGAAAGTGAGGGTGCCGAATTTGATTTACTGAAACCATTAATAGTTGAAACTGCAAAAAAAATTATTGATACATCTCCTTTTATGGCGCAAACTGGCCCTGCAAAACGAAATGATAAAAAAACTATTAAAAAGCATCTGAAACTTTTAGAAAATAATCAGCAACACAAAGCTATTTACGAGCTTTTAACAACTTCAATCCAACGAACTCATGGAACAAAAAAGTTATAAAGAATATTTAGAACATATCACCACATTTATTTTTGATGTTGACGGTGTATTAACTAATGGCTCTGTATTTATTACTACGGAAGGCGACATGTTACGAACAATGAATATAAAAGATGGTTACGCCATTAAAACAGCCATAGATTCAGGTTTTAATGTGTGTATTATATCTGGTGGTACTAATGAAGGCGTTCTTATAAGATTGAAAAATTTAGGTGTCGATGATATTTATTTAGGCGCTCATAAAAAAATAGACCAACTACATGATTATTTTAATAAAAAAAACATAAAATCTGAGAATGTATTGTACATGGGAGATGATATTCCGGATTATCCAGTAATGAAAATTGTTGGTTTACCTTGTTGTCCACAAGATGCAGTACCGGAAATAAAAAGTGTTTCAAAATATATTTCACATAAAAAAGGAGGCAAAGGTGCTGTTCGTGATGT
>NZ_JABDMV010000029.1 GCF_013001275.1 Flaviramulus sp. | reverse complement strand
TGGAAGCAACGGTGGAAGCAACGGCGGAAGCAACGGTGGAAGCAACGGTGGAAGCAACGGCGGAAGCAACGGCGGAAGCAACGGCGGAAGCAACGGTGGAAGCAACGGCAACAGCACCTCGGATAGTATACCGTTAGATGGAGGGCTTAGTATTTTACTATTAGGAGCCGCAGCTTTTGGTGTTAAAAAATTGCGTGATTCTAAAAAATAAGCTAATACATTTAACGCAAATTATTTGTATAACTTTAAAAAAAGACTTGCTTTTAAAAGCAAGTCTTTTTTTTATCTATAATAGTATAGATTTTGCTAAATTTATTGAAAACACTAATTTGTTTTTCTCTAATTAATTTTCTTTCCCCTTAACGGAATCAACCAATTGGATATTCCAATTTTCGGATAAACTTATTAAATGATTGGTAAATGCAACCATAAAAAAAGTATTCCCCACCATTTCAAAAACTTCTTCTATTAACCTCGTAAAATGGCCAAACCCATACAAATCTGTATCAAAAAAAAGTATGATTCCATCATAAATGCCTTGTTCCTCCATTCCTTCAAAGAAATCTATAACTACAGCAGCAGCGTAAAAAGAAAAGCCAAGAAACACTAATATAAACTGTCTTTTACTTTTAAGGTTATTAAACAAAAAGAACAACATAAAAGCTGCTATAAAACCAAAAACAGGCACAAAAACCATTAGCCAGCCATAACTAGGAAAAGCTTCAAATAAATTAGAAATAAAACTTGGATTATATGCATTCCTGGCTTCAAAACTATTTCGGAATGCTGACCCAATTCTTTCATGCATTTTAGAACCATCATCAACCGCTAAATAAGTAAAAAACATTGCACTTACTCCCCACCCTAATTTTTCTATTTTTCGTCTAATTATATAAGGTTTTGAATATAATAAAACAAACAAAATAATCCACAAAATAATACTAATTGCTAACAATTGAACACTAGAAACCCAATTAGATATACCTCCATCTTTAGTAATGTTTACTAACCTTCGAATTTCTCTACTATCAATCCACTCATAAAAATTCAGATATACATCTGCCAAGGCTAAAAAAAGAATTATTACTCCCCAAAAAAAAGCTAATCCATTTAACAAAAGTTTTTTATTTATTTTAAGTTCCTGAAATGATTCCGATTGAAGTGTCATAAAATTAATATATAGAGATGCTACAATATTAATTTAAAATTTCGATTTACTAGATTATATTAGATGAAGCGTAATATTTGTGCCTCCTAATGACAGATATTTATCTCTTTATATTTTTATTAAACCTCATTCATTTATAGATATTGAGTATTTAGGTGTTCGACCATGATTGTTTTAATGGCATATATTATTGGACGGATGATAGATACAGTGTATAATATTTTGAAGCATTATAAACCGAACGATATTAATATTTAAATTTAATTGAAAGTTTATTATTTTTTACTGTGTGCTTCTAATTGATACATTTTTTTTTATAACCTATAATATTAACGGTATTAATTAGATGCCAAAAAAAGTAATTAAGATAATTAACATAGAGTGTATGGGTTTACTGTTGCTGCATCACCAAAAGTGGAATTTCCATTTTAAACGCCAATTTTTCAACCGAATGTGTCGCAAATAAACGTTCTAAGAAGGAATGCTTCTTATTCATAATCGCCAACATATCTATATTGTTTTTTTTAATATAATCGCTAACTACATTAAACATATCCTCTTTTGGTGTGTCTACAAATTCATGCTTAAGTTGGCTAAAATTCTGATTAAAAAAATTTATATTTTCATCCGTCTCGTATACAAAATGATTTTGATCTCCAAGATGATAGATTTGTAATGAAGATTTATTCATAATCATTATTTCTCTTAAAATCTCTATTTCTTCTAATTCAAACTTCTTTGAGTTTGTTGTTGCAAAAGCTAGATTATCCAAGCTCTTAAACTCGCATCCGTGAGGAATGGCCAAAACTGGGATTTTACACCGTTGCATTACCCTAACTGTATTACTGCCAAAAAGAACTTTACTTAATCCAGATGCACCTTTTGTTCCCATAACAATTAAATCAACATTATAAATTTTTGAGGTCTGATTAATTGCATCCACAAAATTATCATAATCAACGATCGAATGAAATCTATGCTTTTTATTCTTATTGTTCTTCTCAATCTGAGATATAATATTTTTAATTGATGCTTTTGCAGCATCGACTAAAGTCGCATAAATAGTTGCCGATGATGAAACTGTCATCAAATCATCCGAGATAAATGAAGAAGCTTTCTGGACATTAAGAATATAAAAATTGCAAGATTCATGCGCTAATAATTTTACCGCATAGTTTATGGCATTTATTGAGTTTTTTGAGAAATCTGTGGGTAAAAGAATAGTTTTCATACCATTAATAAATTGGTTTCTCCAGTAAAAATAGTATCCTTTTATAGCTAAAACTATGACAATTATCAGTTAAATGGCGGTATGCATTCAATTAGTTTAAAAATTAGCATAATAATTTAAACCATTGTATTTTCGGCACAATAAATGCTATTTAGCACGTTATAACTTTAAATAAAAAATATGCAACGAATATTTTTAATTGTATTATGTTTAATCACTATTACACTTAGTGCTCAAAACAACGCTATTGCTCCTGGTGAAAAATTAACATATACTGCTTCATATAACATGTCTGGAATTTTAACGGATATAGCGCAAGTTACCATGGAAGCAAGTGCTGTGAAAACGTCGAAAACCACTCTTTTAAAATTACAATGTAAAGCAACTTCATATAGTAAATGGGATAACTTTTTTAAAATTAGAGATTTATACGAAAGCTATGTAAGTCCTAAAAGTTTAACTCCTTATTTATATAATCGCGATATAAATGAAGGTGGTTATTATAAAAATATGAAGTACACTTTTAGCCATAAAACAAATACTGTAAAGTCTGTACAGAAAAAAAAGCCTAATAAAGTTGAAAATAAAACAGTTTCAATAAATACTGGCACAAAAGATATCGTATCAACCTTGTATTCTATAAGATTATATGATTATGCGAGTATGACCATTGGAGCAAGAAAATCACTCCCAATAATATTTGATAGAGAAGAAGTAAAAGGACAAATTACATATTTAGGTAAAGAAACTATTTCTACAGCAATTGGAAAAAAAGAATGCTATAAATTAGCTATTGGATCAAGTCAGGCGGGTGTTCTTCAAGGAAAAAATAGTAATTTTTTATGGCTAACAGCAGATGAAAATAAAATACCTGTTTATGGCAAGTTTAAAATCCCTGTTGGAAACGGTGAATTAAAAATAAAATCAGCAACAGGATTAAAAAATTAAATAGTTTTAAAAATGAAAAAAATATTTACCATTTTAGCCATAATCGCATCAATTTTAGCAATTATTTTGTCAGTTTTACCCGTTTCAAATTTGGCTATCGTACCAGTTGTAGCAGCCATTATTTTTGGAATCGCGGCTTTTTATTTATCTAAAAAATCTGGAAAAGTAAATAAGATAATTAAGTTTACATTTTACTTGTCATTTATTGCATTAGCCATAATACTTTATAAAGCGGTATTTACAGAGACTGAAGTAGCAGATGTAGAAAATTTAGAAGCAACTGAAACAAAACTTGAAGAAGAATCAATAGAAGAGTTGGAAGATTTAGATATAGAAGAAATTGATATGGAAGAAATCGATATTCAAGATGCTGATATTGAAGATATTTTAATTGAATAGTAAGTAAATTCCCTGTAAATATTTATATTTGCTTTCATAATAATTAGCTTCAAATTAAGATTTCATTTTATACAACCTAAATTCAAATTTTTAGTGAATTTAATGGGATTAAAATCTATTTAAATTAGTATGAAAGTATTTTTTATTCTCTCACTTTTTGCCTTAGTCGGAACTTGTTCCACTCCTAAACATTCTGTTAAAATTCAAAATTTAAAAGATAGCATCAAAATTTCTGATAGTGCATTAGTTGTAAAATATGCAAACACTATTACTAGTAAGGAATTAAAAACACATTTATATAAATTTTCGTCTGAAGATTTTGAAGGAAGAAAGGTGGGTGAACCAGGACAAAAACTCGCAGCAGAGTTTTTAAAAAATTACTATTTTAGCGAAAATATTGCCTCTCCTTTCGGCAAAAAAAATTATTATCAATATATCCCAGCCAGCTATTTAAAGGAAACTATAAAAAGCTCAGAAAATGTTTTGGCATTTGTTGAAGGCGTTGAAAAACCAGAAGAAGTTGTTATAATTTCGGCACACTTGGATCATCTTGGAATTGCTGATAACGGAATGATTTACCGTGGAGCAGATGATGATGGTTCTGGCACTGTGGCACTTATGGAAATGGCACAAGCATTTAATACTGCGAAAAAACAAGGTCATGGCCCAAAAAGAAGTGTTTTGTTTCTGCATTTAACCGCAGAAGAAATAGGTAAAAAAGGTTCCATTTTTTATACCAAATACCCTGTATTTCCTTTAGAGAATACCGTTGTAAACCTTAATATAGACATGATTGGTCGGGTGGATGATTTTCATATGTTTAATAGAGATTATATCTATTTAATTGGGACAAATAGAGCTAGTAAAGAATTACATTTTCTTTCAGAAAAAGTTAACAGCACTTTTTTTAATATAAATTTAGATTATAGATACAATGCCGAAAAAGAAAGTAATCGCTATTATTCTAGGTCCGATCATTATAGTTTCGCCTTACATGATATCCCAGTTATTTTTTATTTCAATGGCGAACACAAAGACTATCATGAAATTAGCGATACACCCGATAAAATAGACTATGATTTGTTAGAAAAACGAACCAAACTTATTTTTGCAACGGCGTGGCAAATTGCGAATCAAGAAAATCGTCTAGCTTTAGATAGAGATAATGAATTGTTAAAATAAATTAAAATTAACATACTTATAAATTGATTTTTGTAATATTAGTAACTAAAAAAAATTGAAAAAAATTGAAAAAATTCACATTCCTTGTTTTAAACATGCTATTGATAACAGGTTGTAGTTCTTCTCAAAATAAGACTCTAACCAAAGTAGCTCAACCAGAATCTTACGCTAAAACAATTACGGCAACAGAGCTAAAAGAAATGCTCTACACTTATGCCTCAGATGATTTTGAAGGTAGAAAAACCGGTGAACCAGGACAGAAAAAAGCTGTAGAATTTATAAAAAAACATTATGTTGATGCTGGAATCCCTTCTCCTATTGCAGACGGCGATTATTATCAAGAAATTCCGGCGGCATATTTTAATGGCGACATTAAGGATTCAGAAAATGTACTTGCATATATAAAGGGATCTGATAAACCTGATGAAATAATAATTATTTCAGCACATTTAGATCATATTGGTGTTTCAAAAAATGGAGACATTAATAATGGTGCAGATGATGATGGCTCAGGAACCGTGGCTATTTTAGAAATTGCAGAAGCCTTTAAAGCTGCTCAAAAAGAGGGAAACGGACCGACACGATCTATATTATTTTTACACGTAACTGGTGAGGAACTTGGACTTTTCGGCTCACGTTTTTACGCAGACGAGGACCCAGTTTTTCCATTAAAAAATACGGTAGCAAATTTAAACATAGATATGATTGGTCGCATAGACTCTAAACATCAAGATAAAGGCAATTATTTATATTTAATTGGTTCTGATAAACTAAGCAAAGAGTTACATGAATTATCAGAAGCAGTAAATAAGAAATATTTCAATTTGGAGTTTGATTACACCTTTAATGCTGATAACGACCCAAATAGGTTTTATTATCGTTCTGACCATTACAACTTTGCCAAAAACAATATTCCGGTAATTTTTTATTTTAATGGTACTCATGCAGATTATCATAGACCAGGAGATACTCCAGATAAAATTAATTATGAATTTTTGGAAACTCGAACGCGATTAATATTTCATACGGCATGGGAATTGGCTAACAGAACCGAAAGAATTAAACTTGATTAATAGTTTATAAACAAAAAAAGCCTTTCAAAAAATTGAAAGGCTTTTGCTTTTTGGGTGGAAGACCGGATTCGAACCGGCGACCCTTGGTACCACAAACCAATGCTCTAACCAACTGAGCTACAACCACCGTATAGCTGCATTTTGC
>NZ_JABDMV010000027.1 GCF_013001275.1 Flaviramulus sp. | reverse complement strand
GTGAAACAATTCGTTCATACAACTTACCAGTTGGTGCTCACTTAATGATTGATGATGGAGATAAGATTAATATTGGTAAAATTTTAGTTAAGATTCCTCGTAAATCTGCAAAGGCAGGTGATATTACTGGTGGTTTACCTCGTGTTACTGAGCTGTTCGAAGCTCGTAACCCTTCAAATCCTGCTGTTGTAAGTGAGATTGATGGTGTTGTTTCTTTTGGTAAAATCAAACGTGGTAATCGTGAGATTATAGTAGAATCTAAATTAGGTGAAATTAAAAAATACTTAGTAAAGTTATCTAATCAAATTCTTGTTCAAGAAAATGATTATGTAAAAGCTGGTATGCCTTTATCAGATGGTTCTATTACACCAAACGATATTTTAAATATTAAAGGCCCTTCTGCGGTACAACAATACTTAGTAAATGAAGTACAAGAAGTATATCGTTTACAAGGTGTAAAAATTAATGACAAACACTTTGAAGTTGTTGTAAGACAGATGATGCGTAAGGTTAGAATTATTGATTCTGGTGATACCATTTTCCTAGAAGATCAATTAGCACATAAAGCAGATTTCATTAAAGAAAATGATGATATCTTCGGAATGAAAGTTATTGAAGATGCGGGAGATTCGGGTAGCCTTAAGGCTGGTCAAATTATTTCGCCTCGTGAATTAAGAGATGAGAATTCTATTTTGCGTCGTGAAGATAAAAATCTTGTTGTTGCTAGAGATGCTAAACCAGCAACGGCAACACCAATACTTCAAGGTATTACAAGAGCCTCACTTCAAACAAAATCATTTATTTCTGCGGCATCTTTCCAAGAAACTACTAAAGTTCTAAACGAAGCAGCAGTAGCTGGTAAAGTTGATACTTTAGAAGGACTTAAGGAGAATGTAATTGTTGGACATAGAATTCCAGCAGGTACAGGAATGCGAAGTTATACTGATATTATTGTTGGCTCGAAAGAAGAGTTTGACGAAATGATGCAAGTAAAGCAAGAATTAAATTATAATTAAATAATTGTCATTCCCGCGAAAGCGGGAATGCTTTTTTACATAACTTTTTTATTATGGCAAACGAAAAAGACAAGAAGAAACAAGGGCAGATTAATATTGAGCTTGAAGAAAAAGTGGCAGAAGGAATTTATTCCAACCTTGCTATAATAAATCATTCGGTATCGGAGTTTGTTGTTGATTTTGTGAGCGTTATGCCCGGGATTCCTAAAAGTAAAGTAAAATCTAGAATTATTTTAACGCCACAACATGCAAAGCGTTTATTAAAAGCGTTGGGTGAAAATGTGACTAGATTTGAAAATGCTCATGGAGAAATTAAAGATTACGAACAGCCTCCCATACCGTTAAATTTCGGTCCGGCTGGACAAGCTTAAAAAAAAGCCTTTGAATATATATTCAAAGGCTTTTTTTATTTTTAAGCAACATTTTTATTTCTATGAAATTGTAATGCCCCAGATGGACATTTTCTTATTTGTTTTTTTATTTCTTTTGTGGTAGCAC
Source organism: Flaviramulus sp. (assembly GCF_013001275.1). GTDB lineage: Bacteria > Bacteroidota > Bacteroidia > Flavobacteriales > Flavobacteriaceae > JABDMV01. Next base: position 7,747 of record NZ_JABDMV010000027.1, on the reverse strand, counting down.
CTTCAAGGTCAATCCAAGGAATAATGGAAAGTCTAAATACATCTGAAAGTTCTTGAGCACAACGCTCGGCGTTAATGCACACACAAGGTTTGTAGGTTACAGTAATATCTAAATTACTGAAAACATTAGCTTTTGTCTCCATAAGTAGGTTGTTTTTGGGGTTACGATTCTATTTTAAATTTACTAAACCACAGGTCAAATAAATTAATATAATCGATTAAATGTATGATAAAATAGATTAAAAACAAATAATTTTGCATTTATTCGATGAAATACATAGTGATTTTAATCAAATTCTGATGTGAAATGCAATTTAATATTCGGGTATTTTTGCTGAGTCATTTGTAATGAAAAAGAAGAATCAGCCAAAAAAACCAGTTGGTTTTGCTTGTCTTTTGCTAAGAAACGTTGTTTAACTCTAACAAATTCCTTGAATTCATCAGTTTTAGAATTTTTAGGATCGACCCAACATGCTTTATGCACATTCAAATTCTCATAAGTACATTTAGCGCCATACTCATGTTCTAATCTGTATTGTATTACTTCGTACTGAAGCGCTCCAACCGTGCCAATTACCTTTCTTCCGTTAAGTTCTAAAGTAAATAACTGCGCAACTCCTTCATCCATTAATTGGTCTATTCCTTTAAAAAGTTGTTTCGATTTTAAAGGGTCGGCATTATTTATATATCTAAAATGCTCGGGTGAAAAACTTGGTACACCTTTATAATTAATGTTTTCTCCTTCCGTAAGCGTATCTCCAATTTTAAAATTTCCGGTATCGTGTAAACCTACAATATCACCAGGATACGATACATCTACAATTTCTTTTTTTTCAGCAAAAAAGGCGTTCGGGCTTGAAAATTTCATCTTTTTGTTATTTCTAACATGTAAATACGGTTTGTTTCTTTCGAATTTTCCAGAAACAATTTTTATAAAAGCTAGCCGATCTCTATGATTAGGGTCCATGTTAGCGTGAATCTTAAATACAAAACCAGTAAATTTATTTTCTTTTGGTTGTACAAGGCGTTCTTCACTTTGTTTTGGTCGTGGTTTTGGAGCAATTTCTACAAAGCAATCTAAAAGTTCTCTAACACCAAAATTGTTTAGTGCTGACCCAAAAAATACAGGTTGTAATTTCCCATTTAAATACTCATCTTTATTAAATTCTGGGTATATACCACTTACAAGCTCAATTTCTTCTCTTAATGTGTTTGCGGCTTTTTCTCCTACTAATTTATCTAATTCTTTTGAAGACAAATCAGAAATCTTTATAGTTTCTTCAATATCTTTCCTGCTATCACCAGAAAATAAGTTTATATTTTTCTCCCAAATATTGTAAATACCCTTAAAATCATAGCCCATACCAATTGGAAAACTAAGTGGAACAACCCTTAAACCTAATTTCTGTTCAATTTCATCCAATAAGTCAAATGCATCTTTCCCTTCTCGATCCATTTTATTAATGAATACAATCATAGGGATATTCCGCATTCTGCAAACTTCAACTAATTTTTCAGTTTGCTCCTCAACACCTTTTGCCACATCGATAACAACTATAACGCTATCTACAGCAGTAAGTGTCCTAAAAGTATCTTCGGCAAAATCTTTATGTCCCGGAGTATCGAGAATATTAATTTTTATGCCATCATATTCAAAAGCTAAAACAGATGTGGCTACCGAAATTCCACGTTGTCGTTCAATTTCCATAAAGTCACTAGTAGCACCTTTTTTAATCTTGTTACTTTTTACAGCACCAGCTTCTTGAATAGCACCACCAAATAGAAGTAACTTTTCGGTTAAGGTAGTTTTACCTGCATCTGGGTGAGAAATGATTCCGAAGGTTCGTCTGCGTTCGATTTCTTTAAGGAAACTCATAGAAATTTAAAATTTTTGACAAATATAAATGTTAAATAGCGTAAACACATCTTACAAGACAGACATATTGAAAAATGTTAATAAATTAAAATAACTAATAATTTTAATTAAATAAGTGAATTGATTTTTACATATTTTTGATAACAGGAAAGGAAATAAATTGATTTGTAATAAAATTTCGACAAATAACTATTTGCCGAAAACGATTTAGGTATGATAAATAGCTGTTTTTTATAGATGAATGACGTTTATATTACAAATAGAGCTATTTTGCTAAGGTTGAAATTCTAATATTATGCATGCATAATATTATTGAAAATTATAATTGAACATTAAATTTATGTTCCCAAGTACAAGAAATATTTAAGATCTAACAATGTTTTTTAAAGTTAACTTAGTTTTTCTACAATAAAAGAAATGAACAAGAAAGCCTTCTCTCATCCCATTTTTGTTTTTACCTTATTATTTATTCTAATTTTTTTTCAATCGCATATGCTATTTACGTATGTCAATGCCCTGCCATGTCCATGAAACGAACAAATATCCTAAGAAATATATATATGAATATCTCCAACGTATTCTGCACTTCCTTATCCAGCTTTTTAATTTTGCTTAAAACTTTTTTTTATATGAATCTCAAAATAACAAATATTAAGAACACGTATTTGGCTAATTTTTCACGTATTTTAAAAAGTCAAAAATTTATTGCGCTCTTTTTTATTTTGGGAGTTGTTTTTTCGGCAATGGCTGATGGAACTAAGCAAGCAATGCCAGACCCAGCTAATGGAGTGGCAATGTATATTACGGATGAAGGATCATATGGACCTTATTTAAATTCACCTGAATCTCAAAGATTACATTTTAGGATTGCCGATTATACTACAGAGAATTTTTATTTTGGTGTAAACCCAAGACGTAGAACCGGATCCCCTTATCCTGTTAGTACAAATTTATATTATCAAATAAAAGACCCATCGGGAAATGTTGTTTACGGTCCGTTTTTATTTACCACAACAGTTGGCGACCCAGGTTATATAGACACTTACACCAAAGCAATAAACGGCCCAAATATTGGAGGAGCAACTCCAGCCGGCTATAATCCTATAGTATTTGATCCTAATGCCAACGGATCATTGGCGAATGGAGATTATTATTTAGAAATGTATAAAAGTAGTGACGGTGGTGCGACTAGAACAACCGCGGATGTAGATATACTTTTAACTTATTTTGATTTTACGGTATCTGATGCTGCCAATAACCAAATAGAAGGAAGGGTTTGGTCTCGGAAATGGGGTTTTATTACTTATAATCCTGCAAATTTTGTAGCTTCTATTAATTATGATTTCAAAGGTACTTTTTATGCTTATACTGATGATAGTATAATTGTAAGAGTAGAGTTTCAAGATGGTTTTAGACCTTACGGATATTTATTATCAATGAATAAATATGGCGTTGTGGATGATGATAATGATCCAAGTAATAATTGGACTACGACAAGAGCTTCACAATCATATGGTGGAGCTACAGGGAACACTCGATCCGGACTAGAAAATGGTTATCCCGTTTTTATCTCATCACCAGATCAAACCATTTTTATACCAGAAAGCACATCCACACCTATAATTGTGGGTACAATTTACGGTTGTCCTGGGAATTATTTGTTTCCAGTCCAAATTCAGGAAGATGCTGATATAATTGTCACCTTAGACCTTAATGGAGTTTCAGGATATCAAGCAGGGACGGAAGATGTTGTGATAGAAAGATTTGATGAGCCCGCTGGTAACTTTGTGGTTGTTTGGGATGGTCTCGATGGATTAGGAAATCCAGTAGCCGGTGCATTAAATACATCAGTTACTATTACAAGTTTAAGAGGGCGTACCTGTGTGCCAATGGATGATGCAGAATTGAATCCTAATGGACTTTTAGTCTCGGCTGTTGCGCCAGCATTGGAAAATAAAAGAATGCAATGGGATGACACAAACATTGTATCGACGCCTAATAATAGCACTACTGGAGGGTTTGATCGATCGGCTTACTATGATGGTTTAGTAGGGCCAACGCATAAATGGAATGGTTCTAACCCTCCAGGAGATAATACTCCTGGTAATCCAGCACCAGCAGGAGGGCAAGGAAACTCAACAACAACAACAACAGATGATTATGGTAATGAGCGTATGCTTAATACTTGGTTTTATGGCGATGAAGTAAGTTCTCCTGAAACAATATATACGCTTCCAAATTGCGATTTTGATAACGATGGTTATGCAGATAATGTTGATTTGGATGATGACAATGATGGTATTTTGGACACGGATGAATTACCTTTTGATCCAGATGGAGATGCGGATGGCGATAATATTCCAGATTATATAGACCCTGATTTTGCTGGTTTTGTTGATGTGAATGGAGATGGTGTAGATGATAGATTCGATTTTGATGGAGATTCATTAATAAATAGTTTTGATGTTGATAGTGATAATGATTCTTGTCCAGATGCCGTTGAAGGCGCTGGCTCTTTCTCATCCAGCGATTTGGATGGGAATAGTATGCTAGCAGGAGGCGTAGATGGAAACGGCATACCTACTGTTGCCGGTGCATCTGGTCAAGCAGTTGGTAGTTCTCAAAATTTAAGTATCTCAGTTTGTTTGCCAGTGGCACAGGATGATGCTGTTACTGTAGATGAGGATAGTGGAGCCAATGCAATTGATGTATTAGCAGATAATGGAAATGGAGTTGATAGTTTTGGAGGTGATGGTCCAAATTCAGGCGCTATTACTTTATCAGAAACAACGAGTACAGAAGGTGGTACTATTACCGTAGATGATAATGGGACACCAAATGACCCAACCGATGATACTGTAATTTACACACCGCTGTTAGATTTTAATGGCACTGATACTTTTGAATACACAATTACCGATTCTAACGATGATACAGCAACAGCAACGGTAACTATAACTGTAAATTCTGTAGACGATTTTCCAGTAGCTCAAGATGACAATTTTTCTGTTGTCGAAGATAGCGGGGCCAATTCACTTAATGTGTTGGTAGATAATGACAATGGAGCTGATAGTTTTGGAGGCGATGGCCCTAATTCTGGTGCTATAACTTTACCTAGTGGAACAACATCAAATGGCGGGACAGTTACAGTTAATGATAATGGAACCGCAAATGATCCAACTGATGATACGATTATTTATACGCCAGCCGCTGACTTTATTGGTACAGATACGTTTGATTATACCATTACTGATGCTGATGGAGATGAATCTACAGCAACTGCATCCGTTTTTGTTTTAGCCGATTTTGATGAGGATGGAATAGCTGATATTGATGATCTAGATGACGATAATGATGGGATCTTAGATACAGCAGAATCAAATGGTACAGATCCATTAGCCGATGCAGATAGTGATAATACACCAGATTATCAAGACCCCGATTTTTGTGCTTTAAATGGGTTTGGTATATGTTCTAATTTAGATTTAGATAATGATGGTATTCCAAATCATTTAGATACTGATAGTGATAACGATGTATGCCCTGATGCCATTGAAGCAGCAGGAAGTTTTGAAGCCTCCGATTTGGATGCAAACGATATGCTAACGGGAGGAGTTGATGCTAATGGCGTTCCTACAGTAGCTGCGTCAGGTCAAGCAACAACTACAGCAGTTGTAAATATAGGACCAGATGCAGATAATGACGGTCTTGCAGACGCATGTGATAACTTTTTTAACACTGATTCTGATGGAGATGGTATTTTTAATATAAATGACATAGATGATGACAATGATGGAATTTTAGATTCTACAGAATCAGGAGGAATTAACCCTTCTGGAGACGCAGATAATGATGGTATTTTAAATTATGAGGATGCAGACTTCTGTATATTAAATGGTTTTGGTGTTTGTACAAATTTAGATCCAGATAACGACGGAAACCCAAATCATTTAGATTTAGATTCAGATGGCGACGGAATTCCAGATAACAATGAAGCACAAACAACTTTAGGATACATTGCACCACAAGACACAAATAGCGACGGTATTCCAGATGTAACGGCAAATGGATTACCAGTGTCATATAATTTCAATAGTGAAGAACTTGGACTGTTCCCGGTTAATACAGATACGGTTGATAATCCTGATTATTTAGATTTAGATTCAGATAACCAAGGAGCAAATGATACGGTTGAGGCTGGATTAACTTTAGCAAATTTAGATTCTGATGGTGACGGTTTAGATGATGCCATAGATACTACTGATTTACAAGTTTCTGGGCAACCAGATTATAGTGATCCAAATGGAATAATTAATGATTCGGCACTTTTACCAGATTCTGACGGAGATTTAGGATCGGGAGGAAACGTAGATTTTAGAGATAAATCAACCCCTACAGATGCAGATGGAGATGGCATAATAAATCCAGAAGATTATGATGACGATAATGATGGAATTACTGATGTTACAGAAGGGTATGGTTTTTATACAAATGGTGTTGGAAGCTGTACTGGATTAAATTATAATTTTACCGGCGGAACGTATGTCCCAGCCACTGGATCTGGTGCTGGAACCCTTAATGCTCAATATCGTTTTACTAATGTAGCAACAGGGTTAGATGCCTTGGTAAGAATTGCTCAAAAAAGTACGTCGGTTACTTTACTTTCTATCGATCAAAATTTAGGAGATAATAATGCACTTCAACCTCAGATTCGATATGCTTCTGGAGCAACGGGGAACCTAACACTTCAATTAGAAATCCGTTTCGTTTTAACAGGTTCTACAACAAATGCAACTGTAGATAGAGTTGGTGGTTTTATTCAAGACATAGATAGTGGTACTGGAATTAGAGAATTTTATAGAGTTCAAAATATTGTAGGTTACAGTATTGGAAACCCTACTAATATTATAACTTCAGACTTAGGTTCAGGAGTCATTCAATTTATATCGAATGGTACGGGAAGTGCCCCAATCGAGCCTATTGATACTGGTAATCCTTGGAGAGTGTTTTTCCAAAAAAGAGATATTAATTTGTTTAATTTCACAATTGGAGCTGCTAAAACAATTAATAATCAGGTAGACAGATATTATTCTATTCGTTTTGATGAATGTAGAATAAACTTATATAACAACCCAAATCATGTATTTTATAATGCACCTAATACGGATGGTGATGCTTTTCCGGATTATTTAGATACGGATAGTGATGCTGATGGCTGTAATGATGCCAATGAAGCATATGCAAATGAAAACACAGATTCGGATAACAACGGTAATTATGGATCTGGAACACCAGCAGTAGATGCTGATGGTTTAGTAATTGCAGCTGGACTTAGTGGTGCTAATTCAAATCATTATACAACACAACCCTCGTCAATTACTGCCGGTTATACATATTTGCAAGGAGTAATAACTGCAATTTCCGCAGCTCCAACAAATCAAAGCACTAATGCGGGAACTACGGCTACTTTTAATGCAACTGCTACTGGATCAATTGTGGGAACTGCGCCAGTAACCACGGCGAGCACGAATCTGAATTATCAGTGGCAAGTAAGTACAGATGGAGGTACTAATTTTACAAATATTTCAGGAGCAACCGGCGTTACTAATTCCGGTACACAAATAAGTTATACTACGCCAGCATTAGCACCAGGTGATGACGGAAACATTTATAAAGTTATTTTTACAAATGAAGCTAATATTTGTACTGAAGAGGCTTCGGCAGTTTTAACCGTAGTTACTTTAGTAATAGATGCCATAGATGATGATTTTAGTTCCAGCCCAATTACTGGAGCGGATGGCGGAGCGACAGCAACGGTATTAGGAAATGATACCTTAAATGGTGTTGCCGTAGCCCCAGCAGACATCACATT
>NZ_JABDMV010000024.1 GCF_013001275.1 Flaviramulus sp. | reverse complement strand
AAAATTTAAAAGTTCCTCACGAAGTTTAGATATTTCGGAAGAAAAACCACCGCGCATTTGTTGAATTGCAATTTGATGAGAAGCTTCATTATCACTTGAAATTAAATCTGCAACCGCTTCTGCTTGACTTAAATCTAGTTTACCATTTAAAAATGCGCGCAAAGTAAATTCCCCAGCAGTTGCCATTCTACAACCTTTTCTTAGGAATATTTGAATAATTTCTTGTTGAATATAATTGGATCCGTGACATGATATTTCAACTACATCTTCGCCTGTATACGAATTAGGGTTTTTAAAAACCGATACCAAAACTTCATCTATTGTTCTTTCGTCATCCATAAGATGCGCTAAATGAATGGTATGTGTTTTTTGGTTTTTAAGTGCCTTATTGGATTTGACAGATATAAAACACGAATCTGCTATAGCTATTGCGTCCTTACCAGAAAGCCGAATCACCGCTATGGCACCCGCCCCTGAAGGCGTTGCTAAAGCAACTATCGTGTCTTGATTTATCATTGATTGCAAAACTATACTAAATAAATTCCATCATCTTTAATTTCAATTTGCCGCTGTTTATAAAGTGCGCCAATTGCTTTTTTAAAGTTTTTCTTACTCATTTGCAGTGTGTCTTTTATAGCATCGGGACTTGATTTATCAGTAAGGTTTAAAAAGCCACCATTGTCATGTAATTCATGCAAAATACGCTCCGCATTTGGTTCTATATTTCTATAACCAATCTGCCCTAAAGCAATATCTAATTTGTTTCCAGGGCGAATTTTTTTAACGATTCCTTTCATTTTATCACCAATGCTCAAATCATTAAAAATGCTATCCTTATAAATTAAACCAGTGTGTTTTTTATTTACAATAACATTCATTCCCAGTTCTGAGGGATGAGATATAATTAAATCAACTTCATCAAATTGATTAACTGTTAATTCTCTATTATCTAAAAATCTATTCGTTTTACTTGAAGCAACAAGTCTTTCAGTTCTATCATCTAAATAACAATACACTAAATACCAACCACCAGGCTTCATTTTAAAAGCTTGTTCTTGAAACGGACAAAACAATTCCTTAACTAAGCCCCAATCTAAAAAAGCACCAAAATCGTTTACTTCATTACAACGAAGTAATGCAAAATCATCACGTTTTATATATGGAAAATCTGTAGACGCTACTGGACGTTCTTCATTATCTAAATAAACGAAAACATCTAGCTTATCATAAATTTTAAAGCTTTTCGGAACGTACCTATTTGGCAACAACACTTCATTATCTTCATCATCAATCAAATAAGCTCCATGTTCCGATTCTCGAAGTATTTCCAGTGTATTAATTTCTCCTAATTTTATCATGCCACAAAGGTAGTGATATTAGTTTTTTGAAAATAAAAAAGCGTTACAATATTGTAACGCTTTTATGTTATTTAGAAAAAGTGTTTTTAGTAAACAGATTCTTTTTTAAAGTGTTTAGTTAGTAAGTAATACACAACAGCTCTATATTTATTACGATTAGATCTACCATATTTTTCCATTACAGCATCTATTGCCTTATCTAATTCTGGACTATCTTTTAAGCCTAATTTTTTGATAAGAAAATTATTTTTAACGGTAGCCAACTCTTTTGCGTCAGAACCTGAAACTGTTGCGGCGTCTGCATTGTAAATTGACGGACCACAACCAATTGTTACTTTAGTTAATAATTTCATGTCTGCGTTAACTCCGCATTTGTCTTTTAAATCGGATGCATATTTTGCAATAAGCTCATCTCTTTTACTCATAATGATTTCTGTTTAATGTATTAATAAAAAATTTAATTGATAACCGTCTTAAAGATAACTATTTTTTATATACTGTAAGTATTTATACGCCAAATATTTACTTCAAATATTCAAAATAATTTAATAACACCTCATCATTAATATCTTTGGGTGTAAAAATTTCTAATAACTTGGGTTTTTTAGATTCTTGAAAAAACAATTTTATGGTTGATTTCAAAGTGCTAGCATCCTTAGCACTTTCATAATTTAAACCAAACATATTACATAATTGTTCTGAGTTATAATTATGCTTGGTTTCAAAATAAGTATCAAAATTCATAGTGTTTTTATGTCCTGGCAAAATTCTAAAAATGCCACCTCCTTGATTATTTACAACAATAATTCTGAAATTTCTAGGTATATAGTTATTCCAAAGCGCATTACTATCATACAAAAAACTTAAATCTCCAGTAATTAATACAGTTGGTTTTGAATTGGCTACGGCACAACCAATTGCGGTAGAAGTGCTTCCATCAATACCGCTGGTTCCTCTATTGCAAAATACCTCCAAGCTCGAATCTATATTAAACAACTGCGTGTAACGGATAGCTGAACTATTTCCTACTTGCATAATGTAATTCCTGGGAATTGACTTTAACATTACATTAAAAACACTAAAATCGGAATGAGGAATTTGATTTATGTAATCATTGTGTTTTTGCAATCGACTATTTTTTATTGCAGTCCATTGTGATTTAAAACTACTTGAATTATGCGTGCTTACTTTTGACAAAAATGCAGTGAAAAACTCATTTGGAGTAGCTTTTATATGATGCTTCAAACAAAAAAAGGTGTCGTTTGCTATTTTTTCGTCTACATGCCAATGCTGTTTAGGCTGATGTTTTCTAAGCAAAGATTTAATTTTTTTTGAGACAACCATTCCTCCAAATGTTAAAAGTATATCGGGCTGTAATTCTTTTTCTTCAGCTTCTGTTAATGGAGCTATAATTTGATCAATACTTGGAAAAAAACTTGGGTGATGCAAATTTGAAGTAGTTTCAGTAAATACTATAACACTATCATCTTCAGAAATTTTGTCTAGCCATTTTCTGTCTATTTCGTTTGGATAATTAACTCCCACTAAAATCATTTTTTTAGTAGCCGAATTCCAGTCATTTAAATAAGATTCTAAATTTTCAATTTCAAAAGGATTTACCAAAATATCAATCACTTCAGGTGAAACAACTAATTTTTCAACTGTATTATAAAGTGGTTCGTTAAAGGGAATATTAATATGAACTGGTCCTTTTTTAATAAGGGAAACATTAATCGCATTATTAATTTCATCTTCATTAAAACTTTGAATATCTTTTTGTAAACCCAATAATCGTTCAAACTTATTTTCTAAATTTTTTATTATGGGCAATTCATTGTCATCTGGTATTGCGTCTTCATCCTTTAAATCCAACTTTAAATTTGCCGAATACAAAATATGATTTTTAAATACATCTTGCTGATAGATTGTTTGCCCATCGCCAATTCCTATTAAATGTTTAGGTCTATCGGCAGATAAAACTACTAACGGAATATTACTATAAAATGCTTCGGCTACCGCCGGATAATAATTTAATAGTGCGCTTCCAGAAGTACAAACTACCGCTGTTGGCTCTTTAAGTTGTTGTGCAATTCCAAGCGCAAAAAATGCGGCACAACGCTCATCAACTATGCTATAACACTTAAAATAATTATCGTTTGTAAAGCCTATGGTTAGTGGTGCGTTTCTGCTACCTGGAGAAATTATTATATGTTTTATTTTTTTTGATTTACAAAGCTGAACAACAGTTTGTGCTAAGGGAATTTCTGGGTAAATCATGAATGAATTTATCTTAGTGTAAAAATAAGAAATAGGTATTGATTTTTCGAATTACAATACGTTTTTAATTATCGAAGATTTTGCCAACGTTTCTTCCCATTCGCTTTCAGGGTTAGAAGCTATTGTTATTCCTCCTCCAACATATATAATTGCCTGTTGGTTTTTAATTTGCATGCAGCGTAAATTCACATAAAGTTGTGTGCTCTTTTTTGTAAACGAATAAGCTCTGTTTTCTATGTTTCGATTTCCTGCTCGGGGTGCTTTAGTATTCTGAAAATTTAATTCTCCCAAAAATCCAGTATAAAATTCACGATTATAGCCTTCATTATTTAAAATAAATTGTTTAGCTGTCGCCTTTGGTAAACCACAAACTGCAGGTGTAGGATGCAAAGCGTTAATTAATTGCTTTAACATAATATTTGACCTTAATTGAGCTGTAATCATTGTTTTTAAGTGTACCAAATTACCTGCTTTAACAGTTTCAATATCTGATACGTCATAATTTACTACCGATGGTTTGAGGTTTTCAATTATAAAATCGGTTACAATTTGCTGTTCTTCTTTTTCTTTATTTTGCCATTCTACATCCAAATTACCAGCATAATTTTGAGTTCCTGCAAGGGCCATTATAGAAAATCTTTGACCCTCTATTTTTATCAATGATTCAGGCGTTGCACCCAACCACAAACCAACTTTAGGGTGATACCAACAATAAGCGAATGCCGATTCATAAGCATATAAAAGTCTTTTAAAAATCGTAATGGGATTTGTTTCAGAAAAGTTTATAGTTTCTTTTCTCGATAATACTACTTTTTTTAAATCACTGTTTTTAATTTCATTTATACATCCATTAATAAGATTTATATGATTCTCTTTTGATTCTTTGCTTATTGACTCCGACAAAGGCGACGTCCTAAATGAATCAGACGCTTGGAATAAAGTTGAGTTTACTTGAGATATTTCGGTAGGAATTAAAACTGATTTTTCAATATTATCAAATGGAGAAAAAACAAAGCCTTGTTCGGTGAAATCATTTACAAAATTCAATTCATCCGACTTTTGAAGAAAACTATTAATCTTTTTATTACTAGGTTTTCTATAAACTACAAAAGGCAGATTACTTTTGTATTGTAACTCAATACTTCTAAAAAATTCTTCCGAAGTCATTCTTATCTTTTAGGTAAAGAAATGGTCGATAACTTACAGATAGATATTAAATTGTTCGCTTCATCAGTCACACGAATATCTAATAATTGTGTAGTTCTACCTTTATGTACAAAAGTTGCCTTAGCGAATACAAATCCTTCTTTAACGCTTTTTAAATGATTAGCAGTAATTTCTAAACCTCGAATAAAAAACTTATCTGTGTCCATAAAAATATGCGATGCAAAACTCCCTACACTTTCTGCTAAAGCGGCTGTGGCGCCACCGTGTAATACACCGTCGGGTTGATGCACTCTAGAATTTACAGGCATTCTAGCCACTAAAAAGTCATCGCCGTAATCCATCATCTCAATATTTAAGGTTTCCATTAAGGTGTTTTTACAAACCTTATTGGCTTGCGCTAAAACATCTTTTTTAGATAATTGCATAGAATAGTGTATTTTTAAAATCACTAACAAAAATACAAAACATAAGCGTAAATGAGTTCAGAAGAAAAAGAAATATCATACACCATAACTAACACTTATTCTACTCTTAATACGCTCACTAAAGCCACTAAAAACGTATGGTTCGTGTGCCACGGTATGGGATATTTAAGTCGTTATTTTTTAAAATATTTTAAAGGATTAAATTCTGACGAAAACTATATCATCGCGCCACAGGCGAGTAGCAAATTTTATATTCAACCTGGTTTTAAACATGTTGGTGCCAATTGGTTAACCAAAGAAGCCACGGTAAAAGACACCGAAAACGTAATACAAAATTTTGACGCCATCTTTGAAGCGGAAAATATTCCCAAAGATCTTAATTTAATAATGTTTGGGTATTCACAAGGCGTTAGTGTGGTTATGCGCTATGTAGCGAAACGGCAACTACTTTGTGACCAAATTGTATTACATTCTGGAGGAATTCCGAAAGAATCAAAGGAAGAAGACTTTGCTTTTTTAAATGCTAAGGTAACTTTGATTTGTGGAATACACGATGAATATTTAAAAGAGGATCGTCTTGCATTAGAAACACAAAAAGCTCAGGAATTATTTAAAGACAAATTACAAGTTATTATGTTTGAAGGTAAACATGAGGTGAATGTAGATTTAATAAATAATTTGGTATGAACACTCCAACATTAGAAAATAACCGCGTAAAACTCATACTTCTAAGTTTAGAAAACTATAAACACTTAATAGATATAGCCCAGCAAGAAAACTTGGTAAAATACTCTCCTAGTAAAATTGATACTCCGGAAGATTTAAAAAATTACGTACAAAACGCCTTAAATGAGTTTAAAAATAAAACCTCAATGCCGTTTATTATTTTTGATAAACTATCCAATTCATTCGCCGGTTGTACGAGGTTTGGTCTAATAGATTGGCATAATTTAGTATTGCATATAGGTTGGACTTGGATCGGGCGCGAATTTCAAGGCACAGGATTAAATAAGCACGTGAAGTTTTTAATGCTTCAATATGCTTTTGAAATTTTAAAGTTTGATAAAGTAGAATTTAGGATAGATGAACGTAACATACGTTCAAGAAAAGCTGTTGAAAAAATTGGTGGTACACTTGAAGGTATTTTACGAAAAAACACACTTATGCTAGATGGATTTAAGCGAAGCACTTGTTGCTATGGAATTTTGAAAGAGGAATGGACTAATAAGAAAGTTAAAATTTTTAAGGGTTTCTAGAAAAGTATTTATTAAGTTCTTAAATTCTAAATAATTATATAATAGTTTTAGCCAATAAAAAGGTATTTCATCAAGTATTTATTACAGTTGTCCTAAATTATGTTTAAAATTAATCTTTATAAAATAAATTTTAATGAAAACTATTATATTAATATTAGCCATTTCGTTCACCAATATTTGTAGTGCGCAATTTATTACTGGAGATGATAAGTTACATATAATAGCCGGAGCATTTATTTCAACGGCAACATATACTGTAGTTTACTCAAGCACAAAAAATAAAAAAAAAGCCTTTTGGTATAGTTTAAGTGCTTCTTTACTGGCTGGAATATCTAAAGAGTTATACGATAGCAGCAAGGAAAATAACAAATTTGATACTGGAGAAGTGTTTGCATCCACAACTGGTGGTTTGATAGCTAGTACTTCTTTCAGTTTATTTGTTGGAAAAAAGAAAAAGGAAAATAAAAAAGAAGTAGCGCTAGTTAATTAACTAATCGCTTTATAATTTCTTTAGTAGACAAGATTTTATTAGTATGCTCAATACTCGGGCCTGCCACCCAAACAGTTTTATAGGTTGCTTTTGTAGCCGCATTTTTTGTAGCATTCATTCCTATAGAAAACCGAATCAGTTTTACCCATTTTTTTAATTTTTTATTCTTATTTAAAACAGATTCTAACCACGTTTGTTTTGTACCTATTTTTTGTACATAAGGTGTATTAATTACAGTACATGGTGTACCAGAAATACGTTCCGTCATAATAATGTCTTTTTCACCGTATTCCACACAAGCTTGTTTATACTCATCGGTAACATTAGCCTCCAAAGAAGCTATAAATGGACTTCCGACAGACACACCTTCTGCGCCGAAACTTAGCATTTTATCAATATCAGTTCTACATCCAACTCCACCTGCAGAAATAATTGGAATTTTACAATTTGTACTTAATTCTCTTGTAAGTTGCTCCGGCGTTTTGTTTCCTCTATGACCGCCTGCTTTATTGTTAACTGCTATAACAGCATCCGCACCCAAATTTTCAACTTTTTTGGCGAATTTTAAATCTACAACGTCACAAAATACTTTAATACCTACTTTATGTGCTTTATTTATAGTTTCTTCTGGACTTCCTAAGGAAGTAATTATAAAATCACAACCTTCTTCACAAATCACTCGCAATTGCTCTTTATACTTTAAATTTGATTTATTTACAATTAAATTAAAACCAAAAGAACCTCCTTCTCTCTTTGCGGCTTTTAATTCTTTAATAGCAATTCTCAATTCATCAAGAGATCTATAATTTAAAGCTGGAATACAACCTGCTATTCCCGCTTTCATGGCTTCAATAACCATTGCTGTATTTGAAACCAAAAACATTGGCGCTTGAATTATGGGATACTTGATATTTAATAGTTTAGTGAGTCTTGTTTCCATCGCTGTAACTTAATTTCAACAAATATAATAATTATTATGCGTGCATAATATAATTTAGATTGAAAACGGCAATAAGTTAATTGATATAATCAATTTAATACAATTATAAAGCTACTTAAGTAGCACATTATTGTTATATATCTGATTAGTTTAAGGCATTAATAAAATCAATTCTCTGAACATTAATTTTTATAACATTCTAATTTAAAACCAACCATTATGAAAAAATCACTAATTTGTCTGGCGTTAATTGGGTTTATTAACTTCAGTTTTTCACAAATCCATCAAAACAATTTTGA
>NZ_JABDMV010000149.1 GCF_013001275.1 Flaviramulus sp. | reverse complement strand
AAACATATTTCCGAGCGGCAATTTGTTTATATACTCAGTATATTAGTTGGTTTTTTGGCTGGTATGGGAACAGTATTACTTAAAAACTTAACGCATTATATTCGATTACTTTTTGAATTAGATTTTTTTAACAATTATCAAAATTCACTGTACTTTATTTTTCCAATAATCGGGCTTTTTTTAGTTTATGTAATTAAGCAAATCTGGTTAAAAAAACATATTGGACACGGTATTTCTTCTACTTTATATGCCATATCTAAACTAAATGGAATTATTCCCAGATATAACATTTATGCATCCTTAATTACAGCGCCGTTAACTGCTGGTTTTGGTGGTTCTGTTGGGTTGCAAGGACCTGCAGTAAGTGTTGGTTCTGCTTTAGGGTCTAATGCGGCTCAATTGTTTCACATGAATGCTAAAACCCGCATGCTTTTAATAGGTTGTGCTGCTGCAGGTGCGATGGCTTCCATGTTTAAAGCACCAATTGCGGCCATCATTTTTGCTATAGAAATATTTAGTCTTGATATTGCGTTTGTCTCTTTAGTTCCGCTGTTGTTAGCCTCTGTTTCCGCTGTTGTAACGTCTTATATGTTTTTAGGAACCGATGTATTGCTAAGGTTTGAATTAACTGATAAATTTGTAGTTAACGACATTCCATTTTACATTCTTTTAGCCATCGTTACTGGATTAGCATCTGTATACTTTTCAAAAGTGTTTTTTGGTATTACAAACTTTTTCAAAAAATTTGAAAGTAGAGCTGTTCGATTATTAATTGGTGGATTAGCTATTGGTACGCTGCTATATTTTATACCACCTTTATATGGTGAGGGTTACGGAATAATGAACAATTTATTAAAAGGAGACCATCTTGCAGCGATAGGAACGACCCCTTTTGATTTAGATTTATCCAATATCTGGATTGTAATTGGTCTTTTGCTAGGTATTGGGATATTTAAAGCCATAGCCATGACCACCACATTTGGAGCAGGTGGTGTAGGTGGCGTATTCATTCCAACTTTAGTAATGGGAAATGTTTTGGGTAATGCATTCGCAAAAATTATAAATAATATAGGTTTAGATTTTAGCGTCTCTGAATCTAATTTTACTTTAATTGGAATGACTGGACTGATGGCTGGAGTTTTACATGCGCCGCTTACCGCTATTTTTCTTATTGCAGAAATAACTGGTGGCTACGAACTGTTTGTGCCTTTAATGATAGTTTCTGCCATTTCATTCACCATTACAAAATACTATATCTCACATTCAATTTACACGCTTGAACTTGCTGAGCGCGGTGAACTAATGACACACGACAAAGACCAAAATGTGTTAATGGTTTTAGACATAAATAAAGTTATTGAAACTAATTTTATTGTACTTAATCCTGAAATGAAACTTCGTGATATTTTAAAAAATGCAGTTGCGAAATCATCGCGAAATCATTTTCCTGTTGTGGATGATAATCATAAGTTTTTGGGTGTAATTAGATTAGATGATATAAGACACATCATGTTTGATTCTGAACTTTATGATAAAGTAGATGCAGCAAGTTTAATGCATGCCGACGCTGGAATAATTGATTACGATTCGGATTCTATGACTGTAATCATGGATAAATTTAAAACTAGCGGTGCTTGGAATTTACCGGTGATAAAACAAGGTAAATATTACGGTTATATTTCAAAATCAAAACTATTAACGGCTTACAGGCGTCAACTAATTAAGTTTACAAAATAAATGAAATACCTTATACTTATACTAACCATTGCAGCATTTACAAGTATCATTTTAGGCTTTGCTCTAGATTTAGAATACTCTCAAAAACTAATTGGTTTTGGTGTTCTGGGATTGTTTCTAATAGTATTTCCGCTATTTTCATACTACCGTTGGAAAGACAAAAACATTAAAGACTACATGCTTAATAAAGAGAATTTAGATAAAATGCGTGACAACCAAAAACGCAATAAAATATAATTTGGGCGTAACTTTTTTATAGGGCGCGCTTTTATTCGTGATTTAATATTTTTTTAATGGAACTCATGAATATAAATATTTCGTTATATCTTGTTCTCGTACATCAAAAAAGAATGCCGCTACAATCGCTAATGCAAAAATCTACCTCATTCTGAACTTGTTTCAGAATCTCATAACCTATAAAATGCGACCCTGAAACAAGTTCAGGGTGACGAAACTTAATTCAAGTTTCTTTTTTCAATAAAAAACCGTTTTAAAATTTCAGAAGTTTCCATTTCTAAAACGCCGCCTTTAACATTGGTTTTGGGGTGTAATTTTGTTTTCATATTAATACAACCTCGCTCCTTATCTCTAGCGCCATAAACGATATTAGAAATCTGGCTCCAATACAACGCACCTGCACACATTTGGCAAGGTTCGAGCGTTACATACAATGTGCAATTTTGAAGATATTTCCCTCCTAAAAAATTAGCTGCCGCCGTTATAGCTTGCATTTCGGCATGCGCCGTTACATCATTTAAAGTTTCGGTTAAATTATGTCCGCGAGCAATAATTTTATTTTCTATAACAATAACTGCACCTACAGGAATTTCACCTTTATCAAAAGCAGCCTCCGCTTCTTGAAGCGCTTTCTTCATAAAATAGATATCGTCAAAAGGTTCTATCATAGATGTAAAAATAAAAAAGGCATCTTTTAAAAGATGCCTTTTTATAATAAATTTTAATCCAGTTTATTTTTTAATAATCTTTTCACTTGCATTAATATATTCTCCTTTTATTTTCAAAATATAAAGTCCAGGTGATAATGATTTTAAATTTAATTCAACTTCTCCAATTAAAGTAGCTTTTTTAGACATCATTTTTCTACCATTTATATCTATTAATTCTAAAGTTACGTCGCCTAAAGATCGTGTTGATTTAATTGTGAATTTATCACTTGTTGGGTTTGGATAAATTCTAAAATCATTTGAGTTAAAACTTTCTGAACTTAAAGTAGTACAATTTGCTAATGAAGGGTCGTTAGGGTCTGGAGTTTCAAAATTTTGTGTTTGATCTGTTCTTACCAATGAACTACCTTGAGTGGCATTTACACCTAACCCTCTTGCAGCAAACACATCCCAAATAATACATTGGTCTTCACCACCCGTTAAAGCTAAGTCGGCTGCTAATATAGCATCTCTTCCATCAACAAAACCAGGATTACATGGCTGTAATTTCATACCATCTAATACAATTTGCATGACTTTATTATTGCCTCCAGTTCCGTTAAATAAATCGGCATCGAAACCATATTTATCTATATAAGCCCAAGTTAAATCCCATAGCATGGTTGCCCAAATTGAACCTACTCCATGAGGTGCTGAAAAAGAAGCTGTGTTATTAGTATCACTATAAGTTGATGGGTTTATTGAAGTATCAGTACTATACCTGTATGGTCTAATACCAGGACCATCTATTGGTTGATTAGAATCAAAAGTAGCTATCCCACGCCCATCGGTTCCAAAATCAGAACTTTTCATAGTAGTAACTAGTGCAACCCAATCAGACCAGCCTTCTCCCATTTGTTCGGTAAAAGTGCCTATACAGTTTCCTTCTGTATCATATTCCGTACAGGATATTAAGCAATCAGAGTTATCAGAGCCTCCTGTAAGACGGGTAGAAATTCCATGTCCATACTCATGGCCAATTACACCATTATCATAATTTCCATCAATTAATAAAGATCTAACTAAGGATGCACTAATTGAATCTCCATTTTCTAAGGCTGAAATAATAGCATCTCCAGTGCTTTGCTCAATCATTATAGACGGTATAGTAACACTATCTCCATCAGCTCCTGGTCCCATTTGTATTAAGCCTGTGGTGTTATTTACAATTACAACTGCTACCGCCCCAGCATTTTCTGCGGCTAACACTTTAAATCCAAACTCACATTCTCCTCTGCGTATTACGGCAATTTTGCCTGCGAGACTTAGTGCATTTGTTATAACGTCACAAGCGTCATTAGGATCTGTAGATGCTCCAGAGTCGTCATCAACAACTAACGCTAAATCATTTGTTAATGGTGTATCTGTTAGAGATGCTCCAAAGCCTGCCTCAGTTCCAATATACCCGCCACTTAAAGATCCGTTATTTATTGTTAAGACATCACTAAGTTTATTCCACAAGTACATTTGCATTCTAGGTCTCGCACCATCGGGTGGTGTGCTAAAATTTGCATTATTTAATCCTCCTCCGTCAAGTCCATCAGCAGCAACAGGATCGCTTTGCCCTGGTGCTCCAGAATAATTTTTTTGCTGAAAATTACCAGAAACTTCGTCAAATCCATATTCATAAAATATATCATGAATCATATTGTTCATATAAAACAAGTTCGTAATTGAAGCATCAATAGAAACATCTGGTTGCTCATTTAAATCCAATGAAAAGTCAAAGTTTAGCGCACTTCCTCCATTAGGCCTTGAACCTCCACTATTATTATTATCTGCGTCATCTTGAGCAAGAACATTATTTCCTCTTGTATCAGTAAATTCTGCCCCTGCAACACCATTGATATCGTGCCAACCATAAGGTGACGCGTTAGGATTCGCTGGTTCAGTTACCAATTGTCTGGCGCCATGGTTTGGGCTTTCGGTAGGAAGCGCAAATACATTATACTGTGAACCGTCAACCAAAATAGTTTTATTAGCTTCAAATAGATTGAATGACTTTTTATTAAGATTTATATTGTTACTGTGATAAGTGTGTGGTGTATTACCAAAATTGCAACTTACAACCCAATCATTAGCATTTAATATTTTACCCCTTAATGCATCAACACGAACACTCCACCAATGACTTCCGTCAATTGTATAAATATTAAGGTTCCATGCCAATTTTAAAGTACCATCTTTATCTTCAAAATAAACTTTTTCTATGGCTATATCTTCTTGCGAAATATTTCCCTTTGTAAATTTAAATTTGTTATTTCCTTTCTCAATAACTTCTAATCCAGATACTGAACCTAAATTAAAGTGCTGTGCAACTTTACTTATAGCATCACGTGCTGATA
Organism: Flaviramulus sp.; assembly: GCF_013001275.1. Taxonomy (GTDB): domain Bacteria; phylum Bacteroidota; class Bacteroidia; order Flavobacteriales; family Flavobacteriaceae; genus JABDMV01. The sequence goes on along the minus strand of NZ_JABDMV010000149.1, from coordinate 20,925 downwards.
AAGATTCCGATACCGCATTAACTTTTTCACCAATATTTACTTTAAAACGATCTGCAAAATGAAAAACAGTATTGTCTTTTATCGCAACACTAGAAATAGCATTAAATATTTTAACACCTTTGTATCTCTGGTTTAAATACACATTTGTAACCTTAGTTTTTTTAGAAAAGATTTCTTTATTCACGTATAAATCTTCTAAATCTGCATTAGAAAACTTAGCCATATTATTACTGCTGGTTAAGTAGTTTTTAATTACAGTTGCATAGTTTGAATCTTTTAAATCAGATTGACCTACAACAGAATATGCCAATAATAAGAATAGCATACTTGGTAAAAATGATTTTATATAATTACTTTTCATTTTAATTTTTTTGAATTAGTCGCTCAAATATAACTATATGATTATAAATAAATCAGTTAAATGCCTCATTGCTGAGAATTTAACATTTTTAATCGTTAAAACTAACAATTTTTAGGATTAAATAAGCATTAAAAATTTTTGCTAGTAATAGTATTTACGTCTTATTAATAAATCTTTATAAAATCTTGTACTTTTGCTTGGTGAAAAAATCAATACTAAATCAAATACATTCACCCGAAGAATTACGTCTTTTAAGCCAAAAAGACTTACGGCAACTCGCTCAAGAATTACGAGAATTTATCATAAATATTGTTGCCACCAAAGAAGGGCATTTAGGTGCCAGTTTAGGCGTTATAGAATTAACTATTGCATTACATTACGTATTCAACACTCCAGTAGATCAACTCATTTGGGATGTTGGGCATCAAGCCTATGGACATAAAATTTTAACTGGAAGAAAAGATGTTTTTTATACAAATAGACAATTAGGTGGCATAAGCGGTTTCCCTAAACGTTCGGAAAGTGACTTTGACGCATTTGGTGTTGGGCATGCGTCAACTTCCATATCAGCGGCATTAGGAATGGCCATAGCGTCCCACTTAAAAGGCGAAAACAAACAACATATAGCAGTTATAGGTGATGCCTCAATTGCCAGTGGAATAGCTTTTGAAGGTCTAAATCATGCGGGTGTTTCAAATGCGAACTTACTGGTTATTTTAAACGATAACGCGATAGGAATTGATCCAAGCGTTGGTGCATTAAAAATGTATTTAACTAATGTGAAAAAAGGGACTCAAAAACAGGATAATATTTTTGAGGCTTTAAATTTTGATTATTCTGGGCCAATTGATGGTCATGATTTAGATAAAATAATATCAGAATTAACTCGATTAAAATCTGTAAAAGGTCCTAAATTTTTACATATTATAACTACCAAAGGAAAAGGTTTAAAACAAGCAGAAAAAGACCAAGTTAAATACCATGCTCCAGGAAAGTTTAATGCAGAAACTGGAGATTTAATTGCAAAACCAACTATTGAAAATCCTCCAAAATATCAAGATGTTTTTGGTTATACTATTGTTGAGCTAGCTAAGAATAATAAAAATATTGTCGGTATTACACCAGCAATGCCAACCGGCAGTTCATTAAAATATATGATGGACGAAATGCCTAATCGTGCATTTGACGTTGGTATTGCCGAACAACATGCCGTTACCTTAGCTGCAGGCATGGCGACACAGGGTTTAATTCCGTTTTGTAATATCTATTCCACATTTTTGCAACGTGCCTACGATCAAATAATTCATGATGTAGCATTACAAGAACTTCCCGTAATTTTTTGTTTAGATCGTGCAGGATTAGTTGGTGAAGATGGCGCCACACACCACGGTGTTTTCGATTTAAGTTTTTTAAGGTGCATACCAAACCTTATTATTTTTGCGCCTAGAAATGAAATGGAATTGCGTAATATTATGTATACCGCTCAATTAAGTTTAAAACTACCAATTGCCATTCGATATCCTCGTGGAAAGGGTGTTACTTTAAAATGGAAACAACCTTTTAAAAAATTAGAAATTGGTAAAGGCATACAACTTAAAAAAGGAAAACAATTGGCGGTTTTAAGTATTGGAACTATTGCTAAAAATGTGAGTGGGGCTATTTCAAATTTAGATGTTTCACATTACGATATGCGTTTTGTTAAACCATTGGATGAGAATTTGCTTCATAATGTTTTAAAAACACATGAAACGATAGTTACCATAGAAGATAATAGCATTACAGGTGGTTTTGGAAGTGCTATATTAGAATTTTCAGCGGCTAATAATTATAAAAACACTATTAAAACTTTAGGTATTCCAGATACATTTATTGAACATGGTAGTGTAGAAGAATTGCAACAATCAATTGGGTTGGATGTTGATAGTTTAAATAACTACTTTAAAAGTTTATTATAACCGTGATTCGCGTTAGGGATTGCAGTGGAAATCCTTTTTTGAAGCATGAAAAAAAGATTGCAATGGAAAGCCCGACCCTTGTGGTAACGCCCAAAATATTAGTTTAAAACTCTATTCCTTGTATTTTTTTATAATCTAAAATTGCTTTACTGTCTGACAACAACGAAACATAATAGCAAACACTTGATAAGCGGTTGTACAAGCTTGAGTCTTCCGTTTTAATTGTTTTAGGTAATCCTTTTATAATAAGCGTATCATAATTTGAAGCCGTATTATTATAACAGTTATTTATGGAATTGGTGTAAGTGTTTAAAAGAGTGTTTAGCACACCGTAGCCCGCAATTTCTTTATCGATAACCTCGGTAGATTGGTATATGTTTTCAACACTTATTTTTATGATGTCGTTTATTTGAGCTTCGTATTTACTTTTATCTAATAGTGCACAATCAAACATACCATTTAAAATAGCTTCTTCATTTTTCATGAAAATGGCAACGGCTTCATCAATTAATGTTCCAATGGCCAAAGCCCTTAAATAACTTACGCGATCTTGGGTATTTGTAAGGGCGTAATAATTTTTGGTTTTAATTTTATCTCTTACAATATTTATTAAATATTCTAAAGCAAACTCCTCTTGTATAAGCCCAAGGTTTATTCCATCTTCAAAATCGATAATGGTGTAGCAAATATCATCGGCCGCTTCAACCAAATAAGCCAAAGGATGCCGTGAAAAACTCAGATCTTTTTCGCTTCTTTTTAATAACCCTAACTCATTAGCTACATCAACAAAAGCTTCCTTTTCGCTTTGAAAAAAACCATATTTTTTATCGGCTATATGGTTGGTTGGTTTTTTAGGAAGTGATTCTTTTGGGTATTTCATGAATGCACCTAATGTGGCGTAACTTAATCTTAATCCACCATCGCGTCCAGCTCTGCTTTCGGTTAAAATTTTGAATCCGTTAGCATTCCCTTCAAAATCGCATAAATCTTGATATTCTTTATCAGAAAGTTGCGATTTGAATTGTTTGCCTTTTCCTGTTTTAAAAAATTCGCCTATGGCTTTTTCTCCAGAATGTCCGAAAGGCGGATTCCCGATGTCATGTGCCAAGGCTGCGGCAGCTACAATGGCTCCAAAATCATTGGCCTGATACCCATGAATATTTTGTAAATGCGGATATTTTTCTAATATTTTTTTTCCAGCAAGTCGTCCTAACGAACGCCCTACAACACTAACCTCTAAACTGTGTGTTAAACGCGTGTGAACAAAATCGGTTTGTGATAAGGGAATTACTTGGGTTTTATCTTGAAGGCTTCTAAACTCTGATGAAAAAATAACGCGATCATAATCTACTTCAAACCCTAGCCTGGTTTCGTCTTGTTCTTTTCGAATGCGTTTATTAATGTCGCCAAAGCGTTTTAAGGATAGTAGTTGTTCCCAGTTCATTGTGTAAATTTAAGTTCTGGCAAGATAAATAAATTCAAAAGAAATAAAACTGAAAAATCAGTTAACATTAAAGTAACATTATAATGATAGTTGTTTAATATTATGATAACATCCTGATGATATAAAAGCACTTTATTTGTACCGTAATTAAGTACTCAAAAATGAAACAAATAATAGTTACAATTGCTTTTTTTATATCAGCATTTACATTTGCTCAAAATACGGGATCAATAAATGGTAGCTTATTAGATATTGAATCTAATAATGAACCTCTTATAATGGCAAAAGTTTCAATAAAGGAAACTGGTGCTGAAGTTTTATCTGATTACAACGGTGTTTTTAAATTTGAAAATTTAGCTGAAGGTACGTACACTTTAGTATTAAGTTTTATTGGGTATGAAACAAAACAATATGAAACTAACGTAGTAACAAATAAATCTACTAATGTTAAATTACATTTAGCAGCGAGCACAATTTCATTAGATGATTTAATGTTTACGCTTGCTAGTGCTGACAGTAAAGGAACTTCTACGGCTTCAAATAATTAATAAAACATATAGTTAAACTTATTATTGAGCCACTTTCGTTTTAAATGAAAGTGGCTTTTTCTTTAAAGAATGTATTTAATTTAAATCATGAAATTTTTATGTTAATTAAATGTAATCAACCTAAAGCTGTTTTGCTTTATAGGTAACATTAACCTAACACTTTTATTACGGTTATTTAATCCTAAGATAACATTCCATTTACAAAGAGGTGGTTTCTTTGCACAAGAAATTTAATAATACTAATGAAGAAATATATCTTATTATTTACACTGTTTGTATCCTCAATATCGTTTGCAGAAAACACAGGTTCAATAGTTGGAAAACTAACAGACAAAGAATATAATAACGAACCATTAGCATTTGCTAATGTGTTAATAAAAGGAACAACTAAAGGAACAACATCAGACTTTGATGGTTTTTACAGTTTTGAAAATTTAGACCCAGGAACTTACATTTTACAATATAGTTTTATTGGTTATGAAACTCAAGAAATTAGTGTAGACGTTCTTCCAGGAAAAGTAACAGAAGTTAATGTGGTTATGAATGCCAGCGCCGCTTCTTTAGATGAAGTTGTAATTACCACTACAACTAAAAGAGAAAGTGAGACCGCTTTATTATTAGATCAGAAGAAAGCCGTTGAAATTAAACAAAGTATAGGTGCGGTAGAATTAGAAAGAAAAGGTGTTAGTGATGCTGCGGGAGCGGTTGCTAAAATTTCTGGAGTTTCTAAACAAGAAGGTTCTAGTAATGTTTATGTACGTGGTTTAGGTGACAGATACTTAAACACAACAATGAATGGATTATCATTACCATCAAATGATGTGAGTAAGAAAAACATCGATCTTGATTTATTCTCATCAGATGTAATTGAAAACGTATCTATTAGTAAAGCATATTCATCAAAATTTTACAGCGATTTTGCAGCTGGTAATGTAGATATCTCTTCAAAAGATTACAAAGGGAATGGCTTTTTTAATTTTGGTGTAGGGTCTTCAATTAACACCAATGCAATTGGTAAAGATTTTGTTAGAAGTGAAGGTACTGGTTATTTCGGTTTCTACAATAGATATGCCCATGACCCTTTTGCCGTTATTTTATCACATGGCTTTGACCCTGTTGATGCAGGACCTGTAATAAACACTAATTTTGGTGGGTCTTTTGGAAAATCATTCACTTTTGATAATGGCTCTAAACTTAGTTTTTACGGAACAGGCTCATTCGAAAATGATTTTCAATACAGAAAAGGATCTAACGTAGATTATACAAACGTTGAGAAAAAAGCTTTTGAGGAATCTGAAGAATATGAATATGGTACAACAACTACTGCCATGGCATCTATTATTTATAAAATAGATAGCAGTAATACTATAAAGCTTAATTCCTTATTTGTAAACAGTTCCTCTGATAAAGTAGGCTATTTTGGTATTGATGGCAAAGGGCGTAATAGAGATGCTATTGCTAATACTGATGAAGGCTTCTTCCAACAAAATATCCAATTTAATGAAAACCTAATTTATGTAAACCAACTTATTGGAACTCATAAATATGACAAGTTTGATGTTGATTGGGGCTTTGGACATAACTTTGTTAATGCTCATGAACCAGATAGAAAGCGTTTAAGTTTTGAAAACTATCATTATGCCCTTGATAATGATTCAAACACAAATCCCATATTTTACAGTAATGTAGATTTTGATAATCAACGTTATTTTCAAGATATACAGGATGAAGAATTAAACGGACGTTTAAACTTAGCTTATAAAGCTTCGGAAAACACAAAACTAAATTTTGGTTATAATGCTAGAACAAAAGAACGACGTTTTAATAATGTAAGATATGGTTACGATATTCTAGACAATAGTGGTATTGCAGATGTTTACAATTTAAATAGCTTCTTCACTTTAGAGAATTTGAACCTAACAAGTAATGAAGGTACTTATGAAATTAAAGTAATTAATCCTTATCCAAACCTTAGTAGCACAAACAGACCTGGGTTAGATGAAAACACTTATAAAGGAAAGCTAGATATTTATGCTGGTTATTTTAATGCCGAAATTAATTTTGGCGAAAAATGGCTTATCGTACCAGGTGTAAGATTAGAATCTTTTAACCAATATATTGAATACGACGTTATTAACCTTGGTGTAAATGGAGATGATAATATTAGTGCATCAGATGTATTGTTTTTACCAAGCATCAGTATAAAACATGCTTTAAACAATGACCAAAATCTACGTTTTTCTGCTAGTCAAACAATATCCTTACCAGAATTTAAAGAAGTTGCTCCTTTTGTGTACGAAAGTGTATCGCAGCGTATAGGCGGTAACCCAGATTTATTAGGTCAGAAAGAAGGATTTGATTACACCAATGTAAAAGATGTATCATACTCTAAAATTTTAAATCTTGATTTAAAATATGAATGGTTTGTAACTAAATCAGAATTAATATCTATCGGGGCATTTTACAAACAAATTGAGGATCCTATCAACCAAGTGGTTGCTTTTGATGCAACAGGAACGCAACGTTTTTTTAGAACTGGAGATAAAGCTCAAATTATTGGTGTTGAGGCAGAAATTAGAAAGAACATCATCGTTAATGAAAATGACGACCCAGAACTTTCATTTGGTTTAAACGCTACGTATATGCATACCGAGCAAGATTTATATAGTGATATTGTAGGAAGCAATTTTAACGTAAGCTTTGTTAAAGACAAAGAAGAATTACAAGGTGCTTCTCCATTAATTGTGAATACAGATATAAGCTACTCACCATCATCATTTGAAAACTACAAACCTATGGCAACCTTAGCGTTCTCTTATTTTTCAGATAGAATTGATGCTTTAGGATCTGGTCAATTAGGAAATGTTATAGAAAAAGGCGTACCAACTTTAGATTTCATTTTAAAAAATAAAATAGGTGAAAACTTCGAAATTAACTTCGCTGCAAAAAACCTATTAGACCCAAGCATAACATACATAAGAGAAACAACTCAAGGCGACATTGTGGTTACATCTCCAAACGGAAAAGATGTATCTGATTATAAAAAAGGAATGAACTTAGGAATACAATTAAAATACAAATTTTAAACTCAATGATTAACAATAACAATAAAATAAACTTAGAAACAATGAAAATTAATTTATTATTAGGATTAGCAATTACGGCATTGCTTTTTAACTCTTGCTCAACAGATGATACTGCCGATATCATTATTACTGATAACAGTATAGTAAACAATAACAATGGCGGAACTACTAACAGCGGCGATGACGAAATTGCTATTAGTGCAGCAGAATACTCTTCTGATTTAGTACTAGAGGCGGGTAATACATATTCTATTAGTGGCCCAGTTATTATGGCCGATGGTGCTAATTTAATTATTGGTGAAGGTGTTACTGTTAAGGCTGTAGCAACTGGTGCTGATGTTTATATAGCAATATCCCAAGGTGCAAGCATTATTGCTAATGGTACAGCTACTAATCCAATCGTTATGACTTCTGGTGCTTCTAATCCAGCAGCAGGTGATTGGGGTGGATTAATTATATTAGGAAAAGCGCCTATAAACTCTGTAACAGGAAACGCTACATCTACTTCTGAAATAGGAAGTTTACCATACGGTGGAACCGAAACTTCAGATAGTTCAGGGATTCTTCGTTATGTACGAGTAGAATACTCTGGTGGTGCTGCTGACGGTTCTTCAGAAAACAACGGGTTTTCTTTTTATGGCGTAGGTGCTGGTACAACAGTAGATTACATCCAAGCTTACGAAGGTGCTGATGATGGTATCGAGTTTTTTGGAGGAAATGTAGAAGTAAATCATGCCGTTGTAATTAACGCTCAAGATGATTCTATTGACTGGACTGAAGGTTTTACAGGTAAAGTAACAAACGCATACGTTAAGCATGGTGCAGATCATGATAAAGGTTTTGAATGTGATGGTTACAACACAGATATAGGAAATTTATCTAACCCTAAATTTTGGTCTAAACCAACGGTTACAGATGTTACTATTGTTGGCTTAGGTTCTAGTACTGGAAACGAAGCTATCAGACTAAGAGCTGGTACTCAAGGAATATTTGACAATATCCTAATTGAAGGCTTTGCAGAAGGCTTTGATTTAGATGGCGATGCTGGCGCTAGCGATAACCCAACAGGTACAGGAGTTATTAATGGCGATTTAGATGTTACAAACGTTACTTTCACTGATGTAACAGTACAATTAAAAAATGATACTGGTGATACTTTTGCTGATGCAGATTTTATGACAGGTATTGGAAATGCAACTGGCACAGATTATGCAACTTGGGGAGCAAGCTGGACCGTAGGAAACTAGTTAAATAAACCTTATTAATAAAAAAAGCATCCCGATTGGGATGCTTTTTTAGTTTATCACTTTCTATAAAAACTATAGCGATGCAACATTATCAGTATATTTGACGACTTTTTTAGTTCCGTCAATCCAATAAATCCATTTGCCGACTTTTTTTCCATTATCATAATTAGCAGAAACTGTTTTTTGGCCTTCTGTGTCAAAGCTTAACCAAAGACCTTGTAATTTACCATCTGCTGTGTAAGAACCTGTTTGGCTTACAACACCATTGTCATGATAATAAACAACATCAATTAAATTTGTGTCTTTATTAAGTTTTAATTCTCTTTCTTTTTGTCCAAAAGAGACCACAGTAATTAAAAAGGCAAAAACAAATAATAACTTCTTCATAATTATGGGGTTTTAACATTATAATTCAAATATACAAATTGCGTAACATTTACACAACACTCTCTTAACGTTGAGTTAACATTGAAACATTAACTAACTATATATCAGTATTTTAAATTTAATAGATATATAAAGATTTAACATTGGGAATTAATAATTACTTAATATAGAGGTTACATTCAAATCAACTTAATCTTAGATATTTGTAATGTCTTGAGACAAAAAATTAGTATGTCATATAATCTATTAGTTTTTGTCGACTACATTATCATGATTTCTAATGAGACTGCCTTAGGCCAAGGCAGTCTTTTTTTGTTCTAAAATTAATCATTTGGAAACATTAAGTTAACATTGGTTTTAGTTATTTGCAGCGACAAAAAACTAATAATTATTATGAAACTTAAACTAAGTATAATGGCAATTCTAGCCATTGCAACAATTACACAAATTAAAGCTCAAGAAATAAGCGACACTTCTTTTGGGAAAGGTCTAATTAATTTTGTTGCTAAGGATAGCTCTTTCAGTGTCAAATTTGCACCTCGTTTTCAAGTACGCTCAATATCTTCTTGGGACCATGATGGAAACCAATACGTAAGTCCAGACCATAACTTTATAGTTCGTCGAGCTAGACTTAAATTCGATGGTTTTGCATATAGCCCAAAACTTAAATATAAACTTGAGTTGGGATTATCCAATAGAGATATTTCGGGAGCAAATCAATTTAATAGAAATACCCCAAGGTATATTCTAGATGCAGTTATTATGTGGAATTTTTCAGGAAACTGGGAATTGTGGGCAGGACAAACAAAACTTCCTGGTAACGTTGAGCGTGTTGTATCTTCTGCAAATCTTCAATTGATTGATCGTTCTTTATTAAACAGCCGTTTTAATATTGATCGTGATTTAGGAATTCAACTACGCCATAAAACAAACTTAGGAGGCGATTTTTTAATGCGTGAAAAATTTGCAATTTCTCAAGGTGAAGGACGTAATGTAACTGAAGGTAATGAAGGTGGTTTACAATATACTGCACGTTTAGAGTTTTTACCATTTGGAACATTTAAATCTAAAGGAGATTACTTCCAATCTGATTTGAAACGTGAAGCAAAGCCAAAATTAATGCTTGGGTTTACATATAACTATAACCAAGATGCGGTTAGAGAAAGAGGATTTGCTGGTGATTATATGATAAGAACAGATGGTTCTATATACGAAACAGACCAAACAACCATTTTTGCAGATGCTATGTTTAAATATAATGGACTTTCATTTATGGGTGAGTATGCTAAACGCACAGCCGATGATGAAGTTGCAACAGAATTAGATGGATTAACACCAACTGGAGACATTGTTTTAACTGGAAATGCGTTAAACTTGCAAGCTGGTTATTTATTTAAGAGTAACTACGAAATAGTTGCTCGTTTTACTACATTAGAATATGAAAATATTACTGGAGCATTACCAACAGAGCAATATACGCTTGGTTTTAACAAATTTGTTGTTGGTCATAAATTAAAAGTACAGTCAGATATTAGTTATACATCCTTGGATGGTAATGCTGATAATATTACTTTTAGACTCGGATTTGATATTCATTTTTAAATTTTAAATAAAACATAACAATTAGATAACTTTACATTCAGTTTATCTAAAGACATTTGCGAACTAATTTTAATTAAAAATTATGGATAATATTTATTTATTTATGTTAATTGCCATTACTGTATTAGCAGTAGTTGATATTGTTGTTGGTGTTAGTAATGACGCTATAAACTTTTTAAATTCGGCAATTGGTTCTAAAGCTATTTCTATTCGAACTATTATGATCGTAGCTAGTTTAGGTATTTTTATGGGTGCTGTTTTTTCTAGCGGAATGATGGAAGTAGCTCGTAAAGGTATTTTTGTGCCTGCCATGTTTAGTTTTGAAGAGATTATGTACATTTTTATGGCCGTAATGATTACTGACATATTACTTCTAGACTTTTTTAACACATTAGGGTTACCAACGTCTACAACAGTTTCCATCGTATTTAACTTACTTGGTGCGGCGGTTGTGATGTCATTAATTAAAATCACAGCTTCAGAATCACAAACTTTAGCAGATTTAGGAAGTTATATAAATACTAAGAAAGCCATAGAAATTATAAGTGGGATAGTCATGTCCGTTTTTATAGCATTCTCTGTTGGTGCACTTGTACAATGGGTGTCTCGTTTAGTTTTTACTTTTCAATTTGAAGCTAAAAAGAAATATTTCGGAGTTGTTTTTGGCGGAATATCATTAGCAACTATTCTTTATTTTATCTTGTTAAAAGGGTTAAAAGGAACTCCTTATTATAAAAATATAGCGAGTTTCATGGATGGAAATGAGTTATACATTGTGATAGGAAGTTTAGCGTTGTGTGTATTATTTTCTTATGCATTTCAAAAAATAACTAAAAAAAGTGTGTTGTTAGTAGTAATTGCTGTTGGTACATTTGGCTTAGCATTAGCGTTTGCAGGGAACGATTTAGTAAACTTTATTGGTGTTCCTATGGCTGCATTTCATTCATATGAAGCTATGCAACATGCCTTTTTAACAGTTGGCACTTTACCGGCAGATTTTTCAATGTCAGTATTAGAGAAAAAAGTACCTGCAGAGCCGTTATTATTATTTATTGCTGGCGCTATAATGGTTTTAACCTTATGGTTTTCTAAAAAAGCTAAAACGGTTGCTGAAACAGAAATTAGCTTATCAAACCAAGGTGATACTGATGAAAAGTTTGAACCTAATATGTTATCTAGAGGGATTGTACGAGGTACAACAGATTTATCAAATTATTTAAGCGCTATTGTTCCAAAATCAATACAACAAAAAATAGAGAAAAGTTTCGAAAAACCTAGTGCTAAAGCCCTAACCAAGACTCAAAGCAAAGACTTACCAGCTTTTGATATGATTAGAGCTTCAGTAAACCTTATGGTTGCTGGTGTTTTAATAGCTATCGCAACCTCTATGAAATTACCTTTATCTACAACTTACGTAACTTTTATGGTGGCAATGGGTACATCTTTTGCAGATCGTGCTTGGGGCCGTGACAGCGCTGTTTATAGAGTAGCCGGTGTTTTAAATGTTATTGGTGGTTGGTTTGGAACCGCAATTGGTGCTTTTATTGCCGCTGGAACCGTTGTGTTTTTAGTGAATTGGAATCCTAAAGTAATGACGCCAATACTTCTATTATTAACAGCAATATTATTAATTAGAAACTATTTATCACACAAAGAATCTTCAAACAAAACTATTGCTGAAGATAGTTTAACAGATTCAGAAAGTAGTTCTGTACAAGGTGTTATACATGAAAGCGCTAAAAATATTGCTAATGTTATTAAAAGAGGTAATAAAATTTACAGCAACTCTATAAACGGTCTTGCTAAACAAGATACTTCGCTACTTAAAAAGAACAAAAAACAAGTAATAAAATTATCTGAAGAAGTTGATTCGTTAAGAGATAATATCTTTTATTTTATCAAAAATTTAGATGAATCTAGTCTAAATGCTAGTAATTTTTACATTAACATTTTAGGTTATTTACAAGACATGACCCAATCTTTAGATTACATTTCTAAGATGAGTCATAAACATGTAAACAATAATCATAAAAAATTAAAGTTTAGCCAAATTAAAGAGCTTAAAGAAATTGATGAGCGTTTTGAATTGTTTTTTAATAATACTCAAGAGGCATTTAACTCAAGATCTTTTGAGCAAATTGGAGAGATTCTTGGAAGAAAAAAAGAAATTTTAGAATTAGTAACCTCTAAAATTTTAAAACAAATACAGCGCACTAGAACTGAAGAATCAAGTCCGAAAAACACCACTTTATACTTTAATTTACTTTCTGAAACTAAAGATTTATTAACAGCAACAATGAATCTTTTAGAAGAGTATAATGAGGCCCATGATAGCACGGTAACACCAGCAACCATTGATGTTGACCCTATTATTGAAGCCAAAAAAGAAGAATAATATAAACTTAAATTCTAAAAATAAAAAAGTGCCCAATGGGCGCTTTTTTATTTTATATGCCATTTTCTAAAAGTGAGTCTTTCTTACCATAAAGAAGTTCTGCTATTTCAATAAGTTTCTTAATAATATCATTAACGTTATCGCTATCATTTACTAATGATGAAGCCATATTAACAGTTATCAAATCCTGACGAATAAGTGTATCTATGTCTAAATTACCCTTATGAAAACTTTCTTTCGCCGCAATTTTTAACTTTAGTAGTGTTTGATGATACTTTAAATTCTCCTTTTCTGTTCTAAATAAATGAATTACTCTTAATACTTTCGCTACTTTCTTTCTTAATTTATCATATTCTTTCTGAATATATTTATTTTCAGAATTTAAATACAGTGTAATATTTCTACTAAGTTCCCCAACATCTCGAATAATTTCAACCATTTTTCGGTTAGCTATTTTTATTTCTGAAATTTGATTGTTTTGTTCTTCATTTAAATCTAATACACTTTGTGCCTTTGTAGCATATTTTATTATCTCGCCATAAATATTTTTTACTTTAGTCGTATATAATTCTCTTACATTAGTTTCAAAAAGAGTTTTAGATTTTTTTATAACTTTTTTTAGCTTTAAATCAGATTTTATATCCTCACGATGAATATTTAATGCATGTGAAACAATTTCAAAAATGGCATTTTTATAAAGATATTTAGATTCGTTTATTAAAGTGGCTATGGCTGTTTCTGGATATTTTATCTCTGCCTTTAAGAATTTAGGTTCATCTATTTCTTTTTCAGCTACTAATTTGACCGGAACTATACGTTCCACTAATGTTGCTATGGGTTTAATAAACCAAACTAATAAAAATGTATTAATAATATTAAACGTTGTGTGAAACAATGAGATTGCAACTGGTATTGCCGCAGCACTAACATATGGTGAATCTGACCCTAAGTATATCGTTAACCAACTAACAAATCTCAAAAAAGGGTAAAATAAAATAAGCATCCAGAGTACGCCAATTAAGTTAAATACTAAATGTGCCCTAGCAGTCCGTTTGGCTTGATAATTGGCAATAATTGCAGCAAGATTGGCTGTAATTGTTGTGCCAACATTTTCACCTAATACCATGGCTGCAGCTAACTCGAATGGAATCCATCCTTGAGCTGTCATAATTAAAGTTAAGGCCATGGTTGCACTCGAGGATTGTATAACAACCGTTAAAACAGTGCCTATGAGAAGAAATAATAATATTGAAAGATACCCAAGATCTGTATATTGTGACAAGAAACTAAGCAACTCTGGGTTGTTTTTTAAATCTGGCATTGCTTCCTTTAAAAATTGGAGTCCAATAAACAATAAGGCAAAACCAATTATAAAATTTCCCCAGTTTTTATGATGCTCTTTTTTCAAAAAAGTAAAGGCAAAACCAAACCCTACTAAAGGCAAGGCTATAGCACTCATACTAACCTTAAAACCTAAAATTGTAATAAGCCAAGCTGTAATAGTGGTTCCTATATTTGCGCCCATAATAACACTTATAGATTCCATAAGAGTTAATAAGCCGGCATTAGAAAAACTAACAACCATCAGCGTTGTTGCTGAAGATGATTGTATTACTGACGTTATAAAAAAACCTGTGAAAATTCCTAAAAACCTATTGGATGTCATTGTTGCCAATATGGTTCGCATTTTATTCCCAGCAAGTTTTAATAGCGCATCACTCATAACTTTCATTCCGAAGAGGAATAAACCTAATGCACCTATTAGCTGTAAAATATCATAAATTCCGTATTCCATAAAATGGTTTGTTGACAATTTATTTTTGAATAAATATGGTTAAATTAATTCATAAAGATTTTAAAAACAAATGACTTAAATCAGTATTTTCCAATTTTTAATGTCTCTAAATCAAAGTTTCAAGGATTTAGTCTTATAAAATTTTATTGTTAAGTCTATCTACATGCTACTTAATTTTATCTCAAACAAGCCTTTAGTATTTGTAATAGCAAAAAGAGTTAAATAAAAAAGCACCTCTTTCGAGGTGCTTTTACAACACTTAAATTGAAATCCCTCTCAAATTCCTTGAGGTAAGAATTGGGAAAAATTTATAAGTGCATAAATATTAAGATCCGCACATTAAACAATCATCACCTTCTCCAGCTTTTGCCTGTTCAATAAGCGCTTTCATTTCTTCTGAAGACATTGGCTCAACTTCAACCGTTTGTTCTGTTTCTGGTGTAATCTGTTTCGCAAATTTTGCAGCGTTTTGCGCGGCCAATTTGTTCTGTTTTGCTTCTTCTTTTTCTAAAACAACTGTATCAACTTCAACAACTTCAGCTATTGGGTCTTCTTGCTTTGTTGTTTTTAAAGTAAACTTAATCGCATCAACCGCACTTTTGGTACGTAAATAATACATCCCCGTTTTTAAGCCGCTTTTCCAAGCATAGAAATGCATCGATGTTAATTTCGCCATGGTTGCTCCTTCTAAAAACAAGTTAAGAGATTGTGATTGATCTATAAAGTAGCCACGTTGACGTGACATATCGATAATATCTTTCATACTTAGCTCCCACACCGTTTTATAAAGTTCTTTAATATCTTGTGGAATGTTTTCAATATTTTGAACAGAACCATTGGCTCTCATGATATCTTGTTTTAAACTATCATTCCATAAACCAAGTTCTACTAAATCTTCTAATAAGTGTTTGTTTACTACAATAAACTCACCCGACAATACTCTTCGTGTATAAATATTAGATGTATATGGTTCAAAACACTCATTATTTCCAAGAATTTGAGAAGTTGATGCTGTTGGCATTGGCGCTACTAATAATGAGTTACGTACACCATGTTTTAATACTTGCTTACGTAGTTTATCCCAATCCCAGTTGCCACTTAATTCTTCATCTTTAATATTCCAAAGGTTGTGTTGAAACTTCCCTTCACTTATAGGAGATCCTTTATAAGTTTGGTAAGGCCCGTCTTCTTTAGCTTCTTCCATACTAGCAGTAACCGCGGCGAAATAAAGGGTTTCAAAAATATCTTGGTTTAATTTTTTTGCTTCATCACTAGTAAAAGGTAAACGCAATTGAATAAACGTATCAGCTAATCCTTGAACTCCTAAACCAATTGGTCTGTGGCGCATATTAGAATTTTCAGCCTCTTTTACAGGGTAGTAATTTCTATCAATTACTCTATTTAAGTTTTTAGTGACACGTTTTGTTATGCGAAATAATTCTTTATGATCGAACTCGCCGTTTTTAACAAACATAGGTAATGCAATTGATGCTAAATTACAAACCGCTACTTCATCTGGAGACGTATATTCTAAAATCTCTGTACATAAATTTGAAGATCGAATCGTTCCTAAATTCTGCTGATTAGACTTTCGGTTAGCTGCATCTTTATACAACATGTAAGGTGTTCCTGTTTCAATTTGAGATTCTAATATTTTTTCCCAAAGTTCACGTGCTTTAATGGTTTTTCGACCTTTTCCTTCGGCTTCATATTTTAAATATAAAGTTTCAAAGGCTTCACTGTGTACTTCGTCCATTCCTGGGCATTCATTAGGACACATTAATGTCCATTCACCATTTTCTTGAACTCGTCTCATAAATAAATCAGAAATCCACATCGCGTAAAATAAATCGCGTGCACGCATTTCTTCTTTACCGTGGTTTTTCTTTAAATCTAAGAAATCAAAAATATCTGCATGCCAAGTTTCAATGTAAATAGCAAAACTACCTTTACGTTTTCCGCCACCTTGGTCCACATAACGTGCTGTATCATTAAAAACTTGAAGCATTGGTACTATTCCATTACTTGTTCCATTGGTACCAGCAATATAACTCCCTGTTGCACGAATATTATGTATAGCTAAACCTATTCCTCCCGCAGATTGTGAAATTTTAGCTGTTTGTTTAAGCGTATCGTAAATCCCTTCAATACTATCATCTTTCATTGTTAATAGAAAACAGGACGACATTTGCGGTTTTGGTGTACCCGAATTAAATAACGTTGGTGTAGCGTGTGTAAAATATTTCTTAGACATGAGCTCATACGTCTCAATTGCAGAGTCTAAATCATTTAAATGAATCCCAATTGAAACACGCATCAACATATGTTGTGGGCGTTCTGCAATCTCTCCGTTTAATTTTAAAAGATACGAACGTTCCAAAGTTTTAAACCCAAAATAATCATAACCAAAATCACGATTATATATAATTGTAGAATCAAGACGTTCTTTATTAGCCATAATCACCTCATACACATCATCAGCCAAAAGTGGTGCATCTTTTCCTGTTCTTGGATTTACATATTTATGCAAATCTTCCATAACATCACTAAATGTTTTTTTAGTGTTTTTGTGTAAGTTAGAAACAGAAATACGAGCAGCTAAACGTGCGTAATCTGGATGTGCAGTAGTCATAGTAGCAGCAACTTCGGCAGCAAGGTTATCAAGTTCACTAGTAGTTACACCATCGTACAATCCTTCAATAACACGCATTGCTACTTTTAATGGGTCTACCAATTCATTTAAACCGTAACATAATTTACGAACTCTTGCTGTGATTTTGTCGAACATTACCTGTTCTTTTCTGCCATCTCTTTTTACTACAAACATTGGGTTTTAGGGTTTTTATTTTTTCTGAAACACCGTCAGAAAATGGGTTAATTAGTTAAGCTAAGTTTAATGAAACAAAGCTTAGTTGTTCATGATTTATTTTAAAAACTAAAAAATTTCTTACTTACTAATAGAAATGGGAAATAATTTGGTTTACTCTCAATAAAATTTATTTATTTTTCCATTATAATGGAAATATCAATTTAATCGTTACATCCAATCTTAAAAAGCTTGAAAAATGAATTTTTATAAACTATTTACGATTAAAAATCAGCGTCAAAACTAAATTTATCTTTCTCTTCTTCTTTATTTAGAACTCCTGCTTTTTGATATTCTGATACACGTTTTTCGAAGAAATTAGTTTTTCCTTGTAGCGAAATCATGTCCATAAAATCAAATGGATTGGCTGTGTTATATTCTTTATCACAACCTAGTTCAAATAACAATCTATCTGTCACAAATTCCAAGTACTGTGACATTAAAACAGAATTCATACCAATTAAACTTGCAGGTAAAGATTCTGTAATAAATTCGCGTTCTATATCTAAAGCGTCAATTAAAATCTCTCTAATACGAGTTTTAGGCACTTTGTTTATTAAATGTTTGTTGTGTAAGTGTACTGCGAAGTCACAATGCACACCTTCATCACGAGAAATTAATTCGTTTGAAAAAGTTAATCCTGGCATTAAACCTCTTTTCTTTAACCAGAAAATAGAACAAAATGCACCTGAAAAGAATATCCCTTCAACAGCGGCGAAAGCGATTAAACGTTCCGCAAAACTTGGAGATTCTATCCATTTAAGCGCCCAGTCAGCTTTCTTTTTAATGGCAGGAAAATTATCTAAAGCATTAAATAATAAATCTTTTTCTTTTTCGTCTTTTACGTAAGTATCAATTAAAAGAGAATAGGTTTCGCTGTGGATATTTTCCATCATAATTTGAAACCCATAAAAGAATTTCGCTTCGCTATATTGTACTTCATTTACAAAATTTTCAGCTAAATTTTCATTTACAATACCATCACTAGCAGCAAAAAATGCCAAAATATGTTTTATAAAATAACGCTCGTCATCGTTTAATTTATTTGTCCAATCTGTAAGGTCTTGATGCAAATCAATTTCTTCGGCTGTCCAAAAACTTGCTTCAGATTTTTTGTACCACTCCCAAATATCATGATGTTGAATAGGAAATATTACAAAACGATCTTTGTTTTCTTGGAGAATGGGTTCTACAGCCTTCGACATGTTTTTTAGTTTTTTTTAAAAATTAACAATAAAATTTTTCAAATTCGGGAACTACAAAGATTGGAAAATGTAGCCATAAATGAAAGGTATAGTTATGAACATTGTCAACAAGTTTTTAACAAACAAAAAAAACTCACAAAAAAAGACTATTAGGTATAAATTAATTTTAATCATCTAAATATCAGGTATTTAAAACAATAAAAATTAAAAGATGAGAAAAGAATTTTGTTTTAATTTTAAGCTAAAAAAACCTTATTTTATAGTGTCTAAGAGAGAAATATTATCCAATTTTATAAGTTGTTGGCAACCTTTTCTAACTCCAAATACCAATCTTCTCCAAACTTTCTAATTAACGCTTCTTTTACAAATTTATAAACAGGAACTCCTAATTCCTCACCTAGAGAACAAGCGTCATCACAAATTTGCCATTTATGATAATTTACCGCTGAAAATTCAGAATAATCTTGAACTCTTACTGGATATAAATGACAAGACACTGGTTTTTTCCATGAAATTTCTCCTTGATTATAAGCTTCTTCTATAGCGCAAAGTGCTACTTTTTTTTCATCGAAAATAACGTAGGCGCAGTCGGCACCATTTATTAATGGCGTTTCAAAATCACCCTCTTCAGAAGTTGTAAATATTCCTTGTGATTCAATAGCATCAATTCCTTCTTGCCTTAAAAATGGTTTCACTTTAGGATATATATCTTCAAGTATTTTTGTCTCGGCTAACTCGAGTGGTGCTCCAGCATCTCCATCAACACAACAGGCTCCTTTGCAGGCAGATAAATTGCACAAAAAATCCTTTTTTATGATATCTTCAGAAACAATTGTTTTTCCTAACTGGAACATAAACTAAATAATTTTGTAGCTTGTAAAAATAGTTAATCTTTCCATGAATTTAATTAAGATAATAGCCTACTTTTGCCGAAAATTTAGAAATTATAAAAACTCAAGGTAATGCAACTTAATTTTAAAGAAATATTTACAGCTTTTATGGTATTATTTGCTGTGATTGATATTGTTGGAAATATTCCAATTATAATTGATTTACGTAAAAAAGTAGGTCATATTCAAAGTGAAAAGGCATCCATAATTGCAGGTGTTATTTTAATTGTTTTTTTGTTTTTAGGAAAAAGCATATTAAACCTTATTGGTATTGATGTAAATTCATTTGCAGTAGCCGGTGCTTTTATCTTATTTTTTATTGCACTAGAAATGATTTTAGGCATTACCCTATACAAACAAGAAGAACATACTGCAATGACAGCCTCCATTTTCCCACTGGCATTTCCGCTTATAGCCGGACCCGGAAGTTTAACAACATTACTTTCCTTAAGAGCTGAATTTAGAACTGAAAACATTATTGTTGCAGTTTTATTAAATGTTATTATTATTTTTATAGTATTAAAAACATCATCGAAAATAGAGCGCGTTTTAGGAGCAAATGGCATTAATATAGTTCGAAAAGTATTTGGTGTTGTTTTACTAGCAATCGCTGTTAAATTATTTGCACATAATATTAAGGCGCTTTTTGATTTAACGTAAAACTATAATAGATGAAAATATTAACCTTTATAATCAGTATTTTAGCTCTAGGACTTATTATTTTTAACGTTACACAAATAGATATGAATGCGCCTTTTGAAGGCCAGAGCATCATAGCTATAATAACTGTTATAGCATCTCTATGCGTGATATTAATGATGGCTATTTTAAGAATTTCCAAACGAATTGAAAAAAAGGTAAAAGAACGACGTTAAACATGTTTGATGCTTTAATAATTGGTGGAGGAGCTGCTGGAATGTCTTGTGCATTAGTGCTGGGTTCTGCCAAAAACAAAGCTTTTGCAAAAAATAAACATATTGGTATTATTACGCATCAAAAAACATCACATTTACAAACTGCTTTATTTAATAATGTTTTGGGTTTAACACCAGGAACAACTGGTGCTACTATTTTAGAAAGAGGAAAAGAACAACTCGCTAATTTATACCCACAGATTGAACAAATTGAAAACGAAAAAGTTTGT
>NZ_JABDMV010000144.1 GCF_013001275.1 Flaviramulus sp. | reverse complement strand
CCATCGGAATTATTATTGGTGCTTCGTTTAATAAGGTGATAGATGTATTAGTTAAAAAAGTATTTATTCCACCATTATCATTACTTACAGACGGGGTTAATATGCAGAACAAACAAATAATTCTTAGAGACGCTGTAAAAGATACTTCGGGAACTAATATTACAGATGAGGTTGCTATAGGTTACGGAGCATTAAGCGAGGCCTTATTAGATTTTCTAATTATCGGGTTTACCGTTTTTATTGTTGTAAAATTTATGAATAGGCTACGCAATAGAGCGCAAGACTCTAAAGATAAAACTGTGGCAACGCCAAAAGACATCGAGCTACTTTCTCAACTTACTGAATTGATGGAAGAACAGAATCAATTATTAAAATCCAGAAAGTAGTTATGGCAAAAACGGGGCGAGATAAAAATACCAAGAATAAAGCGAAGCATTTAAAATTAATCACGCAAAAGAAAAACAAGAAAAAGAATGATTCAGCGTTAAGAAAACTACGATTAAAATCAATTATTCAAAAAGCGAAGGAACAAAAAGACGATATATAAAACGATTAAATAGTTTGAAATAAATTTTTGATTCTACTAAACTCAATGTCTTTAAAATCTTTTATTACCATATCTGCTTTTCTATAGTCTTGATTTTTAGAGTGAAAACTATCATAGCCTATACAGAAAATATTAGCGGCTTTTGCTGCTTCAACACCATTGGTTGAATCTTCAATAACAAGACATTCTTCCTTATTAAAACCGGTTGCTTCAGCAGCTTTTATAAAAATTTCGGGATGTGGTTTCGACTGTTTCAAATCACCACCACTTAGTTTTGCTACAAAATATTTATTCAAATCAAACCTATCAAAAATTTGATTAATACTAGTCATAGCTGCCGATGATGCTAAAACCAATTTAAGCCCATTGTTATGATAATCAATTATTAATTCTAAAACACCATCAATTAATCCTAGGCTAGAATTACTTTCAAAAAAATGTTTGTAATGTTTTCGTTTTAGACTTACTAATGCTTCTGGAGAATGGTTTAAACTAAAATGATCACACAATCGCTTGCAAATGTTTATAGTGGATTGACCCGTAAATGATTCATAAAATTCTGTCGACACTTCAATACCAACTTCATTAAACATATCATGGTAAGCTTTATTATGCAAGGGTTCGCTATCGATTATTACCCCATCCATATCAAATATTACTGCTTTGAGCATGGCTAATTTTTTTTGCGAAGATATTAGAATGATGATTAAGAGCCTAAAAAATCATTTTGTAAATTAAAATTAAAAACACACCTTTGACACTTTTGATAATTTTATTTGACTCCCGATACGCATTGAAGTCCTTTCCATTAAAATAAACCCGGACACTTTAAGGCATTTGGTTAACTTTTACTTTTAATAATTTCATGAATGCAATCAAATAAAATATCTTTTAAACAATTCATAAAATATTTTAAAATAGCTGTTACTGGTAAACAACAAGAGTTTACTTCAGGAAGTATTCGACGCGCCATATTTATGCTTGCTATTCCTATGATTCTTGAAATGCTTATGGAATCAATTTTTGCACTGGTAGATATAATGTATGTGTCTCAAGTTAGTGTAAACGCGGTCGCAACTATAGGATTAACAGAAGCGGTAATTACATTAATCTATGCCGTAGCAATCGGATTAAGTATTGCAGCTACCGCAATTGTTGCGAGACGCGTTGGAGAAAAAGATTTAAAAGGGGCCTCAAATGCAGCAGTACAAGTTATATTTCTTGGAATATTCGTGGCTATTATAACTAGTTTCATTGGGATAAATTATTCAAAAGAAATCTTAGAACTTATGGGCGGATCTCCTGAATTAATTGAAGAGGGTTCGGGTTATACTAAAATACTTTTAGGAGGTAACATTACTATTATGTTATTGTTTTTAATTAATGCCATATTTAGAGGAACAGGGGAAGCTGCCATCTCAATGTGGACCTTGATATTATCTAACGGATTAAATTTAATTCTCGATCCTATTTTTATTTTTGGTTTCGGACCAATTCCTGCTTTTGGGGTTGAAGGAGCTGCTATTGCAACTACTATAGGGCGAGGTACAGCAGTTATATTTCAATTAACCATTTTATTTTATGGATATAGTAAAATAAAAATTGGTATAACAGATTTAATAATTCGTGTTTCTGTAATGTTTAATTTAATTAGAGTATCGTTAGGCGGAATTGGTCAGTTTTTAATTGGTACTTCAAGTTGGGTTTTTTTAACGAGAATAATAAGTGAGTTTGGAAGCGAAGTTTTAGCAGGTTATACAATTGCAATACGCGTTATGCTATTTACATTAATGCCAGCATGGGGAATGAGCAGTGCCGCAGCATCTTTGGTTGGACAAAATTTAGGAGCAAACAAACCCAATCGCGCAGAGAAATCAGTTTGGAAAACTTCGATGTATTGTTCTGTTTTTATGGGAGTTGTTTCTATTTTATATCTGGTTTTTGCGCCTCAAATTATAGTTTTATTTAATGAAACGACCGAAGTAGTAAAATATGGTAGTTTGTCTTTACGCATTATAACTGCACCCTTTATTTTTTACGGTTTTGGCATGATTATTCTTAATGCATTTAATGGTGCAGGCGATACCAAAACGCCTACTTATATCAATTTTGTTTGCTTTTGGTTAATACAATTGCCGTTTGCTTATATTGCAGCTATCACTTTAAATTATGGTCCTGTTGGTGTGTTTTGGGCAATTGCTATAGGGGAAGTGGTAATGACCATTATTTCTGTTATTTGGTTTAAAAAAGGACATTGGAAAAAGATACAGGTATAAATGTTTGAAGATGCTAGAGATACAAAAGCTTCTACCATTTAATTTTTATGTAGTTATATTAAAAATAATTAATTTTTGTCCTTTAACTTATTTTTTCTTAGGTCAGTTTTATAAAAAAATCCAAGTTGTAACCGATGTAAGTTTAAACCTTTTATATTTCGGTTTAGATAACCAACTTGGATATTTGCCGATTTAAATACATTAATACCTAAGGCGCTATATAAACGATTTTCGGTAAAACCATCACTTGTTTTAGTTTGAATTGTAGCTATAAACTCGTCATTTAAACATATGAATAATGATTTGTTAATTTTAAATTTAGTACCTAATCTATAACGAATTCGATTATTAAAAACATTGTCTGTGGTCTTATTTAAAAAGCGTTGTTCGATTCTAAACCTATGGTCAATTGGGAGTTTAGCAAGATTATGTTTGTATCCAATTTGTTCAAATAATCGGTTTTCATATGTATGTGTACCGCTTCTTTCAAAACCACTATCAATATCCATAAAACCATAAGAAAATGCAGTTGTAACTTTTGGTGATATATGATAATTTACAGAAATATTGGTAAATAAAAAGCTGAAATTATCCGCAATTTCGTAGTGCCAGGATTGAACCGAGTTGCTAATACTAATATTATCTGCAATCCGATAATTTCCAACACAAGTGAACCATGAGCCTAATTGCTCTTCAAGAGGAGATTGAGCAAAAGCACTATTAAGATTAAATAGAAGTAAAAAAAGGGCAATATAATTTTTCATATTAATTGAAGTAGTATCGATTTAATTATAAAAGGAGTTCAATTTGAACTCCTTTTATAATTAAATAAGATCTGATTAAAAGTGTTCATTTAAATGATGATGTTGATCAATTAATGGTCCACCTTCAATAATTTGATCAGATGCTTGATGCGCAAATTTTTCAAAGTTTAAATGGAATGAGTGTGCTAATTGAATTGCTTTTCCAACATAAGCTCCTTTTTGCAGCCAAGTGTTCATCGGATCCAAAATTTCTGATGGTACACCCGGACAATATTTAGGCATAAACAATCCAAAAATGAAGTTTTGCTCGTAGTCTACATTATCTAAGTCACCATTTAGGATAGCTGTAATCATTGCTCTTGTATATTTAAGTTTTATACGAGAACCAACACCATAAGGACCGGCGCTCCATCCTGTATTAATTAACCATACATTTACACCAGCTTCAGTCATTTTTTTGCTTAGCATTTCTCCATAAACTATTGGGTGTAATGGCATAAATGGTTCACCAAAACAAGCAGAGAATGAAGGTATAGGTTCTGTAATTCCAGCCTCTGTCCCCGCAACTTTTGCGGTATATCCAGAAATAAAATGGTAAGCTGCTTGACCCGGTGTTAATTTAGATACTGGAGGTAAAACACCAAAAGCATCACAGGTTAAAAAGAAGATATTCTTCGGATTATTTGCATAAAGTGTTTCTTGAATGTTATCAATATGATATATTGGGTAACTTACTCGAGTGTTTTGTGTTATGCTGCTATCTTCATAGTCTGGTTCATCATTATCTTTAAATACGATGTTTTCCAGCATAGCTCCTGGTTTTATCGCTCGAAAAATTTCTGGTTCTTTATCCTCGGTTAGGTCTATTACTTTAGCATAACATCCTCCTTCGAAATTAAAAATAGTGTTATCAGCTGTCCAACCGTGCTCATCATCACCTATTAATTTTCTATCTGGGTCTGCAGATAGAGTCGTTTTTCCTGTACCAGATAAACCAAAGAAAATGGCAGTATCTCCAAATTTCCCAACGTTTGCTGAACAGTGCATTGGTAAAACATCTTTTTCAATTGGTAAAATTAAATTTAATGCTGAAAAAATGCCTTTTTTCATTTCTCCGGTATAAGCAGAGCCTCCAACTAAAGCTATTTTTTGAGTGAAGTTGATTATTGAAAAATTACCTTGACGGATACCAAACGCTTTTGGGTTTGAACATTCATAACCTGGAGCGCAAAGAATTAACCAATCTTCTTTAAAGTTTTTTAATTCATTTTCGCTTGGTCTTAAAAACATATTATACACAAACATATTCGACCATGGAAGTTCAGTTACTGTTCTAATATTTGTTCTGTATTCAGGTTCTGCACATACATAACCATCTCTGGCATAAATTTCTTTACCAGAAAGATATTTAGTAATTTCATTTTTTAGTTTATCAAAATTTTCTGGAGTAACGGGTTTGTTCGTTTTCCCCCACCATACTTTATCTGCTGTATAATCATCATTCACTAGGAAACGGTCTTGAGGTGAGCGCCCTGTAAATTTACCAGTGTTTATTGCGAGTGTCCCGTTTGCTGTTTCTCTACCCATTCCTTTATCAACAGTTATTTTTTGTAATTCTTCTGGTGATAAATTCCAGTTCACTTTGACGTTTGTTATTCCATACTTATCTAAGGATTTGTCGTTTTTAATTGTTTTCATTAGTTCCATTTTTGTTGAGTTTAAAGGTTCTTAATAATAAATTTATTTTTTTAAAAGGGCCATATTAAAGGCACGAGTACTAATGTTAATGCGAAAAATATAAACATTAGTGGAGCACCCACTTTTAAGTAATCCATGAATTTGTATCCTCCAGCTGTCATAACCATTGCGTTAGTAGTTGTCCCAATTGGTGTTAAAAATGCGGTTGACGCACTTATTGCCACTACAATCATAAATGGTGCTGGAGAAAGGCTTAATGAGTTTGCAGCTAGAATAGCTATTGGCGCCATTAAAACCGCGGTTGCTGAGTTGTTTATAACCTGACTAAATGTTGTGGTTAGTAAAAACACTCCACCCAAAAGGACAATAGGATGAATAGAGCCTAAATAGTTAACTAATGTGTTAGCGATTATTTGCGCTGTACCTGTTTTCTGCAATGCAATTCCCATAGGTATCATTGCAGCAATCATAACCACACTAGTCCAACTAATTCCCTTGTACGCTTTTGAAATTGGGACACAACCCGTTAGTAATATAGCACCTGCTGATAATAAAGCTGCTATTGATCCAGGAACAATATTGAAAACCATAAATATTATCATCATGATTAGAGCTCCCAAGGCAATGTAAGATTTGTAGCTTAGGCTTTCCACATTTTTAGCCATTCCTTCAGGGCTACCAATTATTATTAAATTTTCGTGCTGTTTTTTAAGATCATCAATATGTTCCCAAGTTCCTCGAATTAAAAAAGTATCTCCTGCTTTTACGGTTATTTCCTTTTCGTCAATAACTTTATTGTTTCTTGAAGCTGCTATTAATTGAATTTCGTATCGCTTGAAATAATCAACAAGGTTATATTTTCTACCCACTAACATAGAGTTCGGATTTACAATAACTTCAGTCATCCCTACTTCTTGATTAATTAAGTTATTTTTTAACTCATCAGTTATAGGTTCTAGGGGTAAAAGCCCTAATCTAAAAGTTATCATCATTTTATTGATTGCTTCGGTTTCTCCTTGCACAGTAATTATGTCGTGATATAGAAATTCTGTGCTTGGGTTTGGAAATTCAATAAAAGCAGGTATTTTTTTTAATAAATTAGGATGTCTTCTTTTAATTCTTATTATCGATACATTGTATTCTTTCTCGAATTGCCAATCTTCAATTTTAGTTTTTAATAATGGAGAAATAGATCTCACACGTAATCGGTAGTAACCGTTATCTACTTGATAAGCTTGAATCCAATTGTGTAATGTAGATTCTATATTTACTGGTTTATTATTGGTTTTGTTTTTAGGTAATAATTTATATCCTATATATCTAAAATAAATTAACGCTACAATCAATAATGGTAGACCTATTAAAGAAAATTCAAAAAACGAAAAGCCTTCAAAACCAGCCTCTAATAGGGCATTACTTGCAATTATGTTTGGCGGTGTTCCCGTTAAGGTTAATAAACCACCGGTGTTAGACCCAAAAGCAACAGGCATTAACATTTTTGAAGGTAACGTGCCTATGCTCCAAGCAGAGGATATTGTTAATGGCATTAAGGTGGCCACTGTTCCGGTATTGCTTACAAATCCTGATAAAATACCGGCTCCAAGAGTAACTATAACCAATAATTTAGGAATACTCTTACCTGCCCATTCCACAAATTTTTTACCCGCCATAGCCGTCCAACCGGTTTGTGCAATGCCTTCCCCGATTATAAAAAGGGCTGCAATCATTATAACAGTAGGATTACTAAATCCACTTAAGGTTTCTGTTGCATCTAAAATTCCAGTCAAAAACAAACTCAACATCGAAATTAATGCAACAATATCAGGTGTGAATTTTCCCCAAACAAAAAGACCTATTGTAATAATTAAAATGAGGAGCATTAAATATATCATATCTTGTAATTCTTTACTAGCTTTAGCACTTCGTTGATAGTGCTTGATTATTATAGTGTAAAATTACAGTAGATATTTTGGCAGAATTATGACGAATGTCATGCTTTCCAAAAGCTATTTATTTTTATCTAATTATGATTTTTAGATAGAATTAATTGTAGATGTATAATACGAAAACGTAATAGTAATATAAGGAATTAAGGAATTCTTAATATTTTTAATAAATTTAGATTTTAAAGAATGCAAAAAAGGTCTAAAATATATTTATTTATTAAAAAAATTCTTAATATTCATATTCAAAATGGCGATTGTTAATGCCATAAATAAAAATTATTTAAAATTAAAAAAATAAGATAAATGAAATTAGATATTCTTGCTTTTGGTGCACATCCAGACGATGTTGAATTAGGTTGCGGTGGAACTTTGGCTAAAGAAGTTAGTAATGGAAAAAAAGTAGGTATTATAGATTTAACGCGAGGTGAATTAGGTACACGAGGTACCATAGAAACAAGAAAAAAAGAAGCAACTGCATCAGCTAATATTTTAGGAGTAACTGTAAGAGAAAATTTAGGTTTTGCAGATGGTTTTTTTGTTAATGATAAAACACATCAACTAGAAATTATAAAAACCCTTCGGAAATATCAACCAGAAATCGTGATTTGTAATGCGGTTGATGATAGGCATATCGATCATGGAAAAGGAAGTAAATTGGTAAGTGATGCTTGTTTTTTAAGTGGATTAATTAAAATTGCAACAATAGATGAAAATGGTAAAGCACAAAAAGCATGGCGCCCTAAACAAGTTTATCATTATATGCAATGGAAAAACATAGAACCAGATTTCGTTGTTGATATTTCTGGATTTATAAAAACTAAAATGAAATCGGTGTTGGCCTATAAAACACAATTTTATGATGAAAATAGCAACGAACCAGAAACACCTATTTCAAGTAAAAATTTCGCCGAGAGTATTATATATAGAGCGAGAGATTTAGGACGTTTAGTAGGAGTAGAGCATGCTGAGGGATTTACTGTTGAACGCTACGTCGCGGTTGATAGTTTATTCGATTTAAAATAACTAATTTTTCAATTGATTTATTTTTAATTTCAATCTAAAATATTAAATAAAGTCTTTGTAGAAAAGATTGAAATCAATTACATTTGCACACGCATTGCAAAATGCAGCTATACGGTGGTTGTAGCTCAGTTGGTTAGAGCATTGGTTTGTGGTACCAAGGGTCGCGGGTTCGAATCCCGTCTTCCACCCCAAGACGATTGACTAAGTAAATGTCTTGGTACTGACCAATGCGTCAGTACCTTTTGACGAAAGTCATTTTAGTTAAAATAAAGCGTCTGCACCTTATAAACCTTCAAGATAATTCTTGAAGGTTTATTAA
>NZ_JABDMV010000128.1 GCF_013001275.1 Flaviramulus sp. | reverse complement strand
CCATTAACAATGTTAAAAACACCATCAGGTAATCCTGCTTCTTTCAGCAATTCTGCCATTCTTACGGTAGAAAGCGGCACTAATTCTGAAGGTTTTAAAACCATGGTATTACCTAAAACTAATGCATTCGGTATAGTCCAATGTGGTACCATATTAGGAAAGTTAAAAGGAGCTATAGAAGCCACAACACCAAGTGGTTTACGTTCTATTCTACACTCTACGCCTTTACTCACTTCTTGAACTTCGTTTACAATTATTTGCGGTATAGATACGGCAAACTCGCAGAGTTCCATGCTTTTTTCAACTTCAGCTTTAGCTTCGCCATAGGTTTTGCCATTTTCTAATTGAACAATTTTTGTCAATTCATCCATGTGCTTCTCTAAAAGCGAACGGTATCTAAAAAATATTTGAACACGCTCTTTAAAAGTCATTTCAGACCATAAAGGAAATGCTTTTTTTGCTGCTTGAACTGCAGCATTCACATCTTGAGTTGTGGATAATGGTATTGTAGAAATAACAGAACCATCTAATGGACTTATAACATCCATCGAATTTTGGCCATTTCTTTCAAATTTACCGTCTATATAATTTTTTACTTCGGAAAGGGTCGCGCTTACATTCATCAGATTAATCTTTTAATTTTTGAACAAAAAATAAGAATGCGATAGAAATTTTGTCATAGGACTGACGATTTCTTACTGCATCCCAATCAAATATAAGAAATATTAAGTAAAATATTCCTTTTGCTGAAAAATTAATAAATCAATAATGACACTTTACTAATTATGTGTGACTTATAAAAAAAGAGAAATCTTGGGAGTTAAATTTCTAGCGAAGTAAACTTAAAGTCGGTTCCATTAAACAAGCCTTTATCGCTTAATTTAAGCGAAGGTATAACCAATAATGCCATAAACGAAAGTGTCATGTATGGTGCATTTAAAGTACTGCCTAAACCTTTAGCCATTTTATCCAATAACGCGTATTGTTTCCCAATTGTTTCACCATCTTTATCACTCATGATTCCCGCAACTGGAAGCGGAACTATTTTTTCTTCAGAATTTGAAACAGCACAAATACCCCCAGTATTTTCAATAATTAAATTCACGGCCTTACAAATAGCTTCATCTGAAACGCCTACAGCAATTATGTTATGAGAATCATGCCCAACCGAACTTGCAATAGCCCCTTTTTTTAACCCGAAATTCTTAATAAATGCAATAGCAGGTTTTTGATTATGGTAGCGATTTACCACCACCATTTTTAAGATGTCTTTTTCTGTATTTGAAACTAAATTTCCGTTTTCAATTAGAGCGTCTTCTATTAATTCATTTGTTACTAATTGCCCTTCCAAAGCCTCGATAACTCGAATTTGTTTTGCACTAGATTCTAATCTAAAATCTGAAATCTCCTTTTTGTTACAGTTAAAATTATTTAAGTTTTCAAAAGCAATTTGTTTTATTAAAGATTGTCCATTATCAAAAACTAATTCGCCATTAATATAAGTTTGACGTGTTTTAAAAAGTTTTAAATCTTCAACAACAATAAAATCAGCATCATCGCCAACTTGCAATAAACCAACATCTAAATTATAGTGTTTTACAGGATTAATACAAGCCGCTTGCAACACTTTAAAAACATCAATACTTTTTGTAACTGCTCGTTGACAAAGTTGATTAATATGTCCGATTATTAAATCGTCTGGATGTTTATCATCACTACAAAACATCATGTTTTCAAAATTCTTTGGCAATAAATCTATTAAAGCGTCAAAGTTTTTTGCTGCACTTCCTTCCCGAATTAAGATTTTCATGCCTTTTTGAAGTTTCTCTAAAGCTTCGTCATACGTAAAGCATTCATGATCTGTAGAAATTCCTGCGTTTATATATTTAGTAATATCGTCGCCTCGTAATCCGGGTGCATGACCATCAACAGGTTTGTTATAGTATTTTGCCCATGCTATTTTTTTTATGACTTCTTCGTCATCAAAAAGAACACCTGGGTAATTCATCATTTCTGCTAGATACTTAATATCAGGGTTTTCAAGTAGCGTTTTAATACCACCTGAATCTATAACTGCTCCGGCCGACTCAAAAGTTGTCGCTGGCACACAAGATGGTGCACCAAAGTTGAATTTAAAAGGCACTTGCTTTCCATTTTCTATCATAAACTCCACGCCTTTTACGCCAAGTACATTAGCAATCTCATGCGGATCTGAAACGGTGGAAACTGTACCATGTGTCACTGCCAATTTAGCAAACTCACTTGGCACCAACATAGAGCTTTCAATATGAATGTGGGCATCAACAAAACCAGGCATGATATAATGATTTACATCATGTTCTTTTTCTTCAACATTTACAATTTTACCATTTTTAATAGATATTTCACCTTTAAAAATGTGTTTGTTTTGGATATCGACTATTTGTCCTTGTATCTTCAAATTGTGCTTATGCTTTTAATTCTACTTTTAAAATATGTTTTGTGTTCTCAGTTACTCTAAATCGATTATCTGCTCGTCTATTGATGACCCATATAATATCTTCTGCTGAACATAATAATAACGTGTTTTCTTTATCTAAAAGTGATAGTTTTTCATCTTTAAAAAATTTACTAATCTTCTTTTTACCTGTCATTCCTAACGGATAAAACACATCTCCTTCTCGCCATTTTCTAATTTTCAACGGATATTTCACCACATCTTTATCAACAAAAATCACATTGGTTCGTGTTCCAAAAATAGCATCAGCTTCATCAAAAAATAATGATCCTATAGGTGTTTCAATCGTTTTGTCGTTTTCACTAATTGAAATATTTTCAAAATCATCAACACTTATTTTACTAAGCAATAAATGCTCTCTATTTTTTATTAATCGGTAAGTTGATGAGAACACTTGTTTGCTTGTTTCAGCATCCAATAAATTTAAAATATCGTCCCATTGTGTAAAGCCAAATTCTTTTAAAGATTCGTATAAATAAGGTTTTGGATTGTTCAGTTTTTTAAACGCATCAATATTAAATGTTACGTTATTTTCGTCAATATAATCAATCGCTTTATTTAAAAACCCATCAATACTTTCATTAACAATAATAGACGTATCGTTCAAGTTATTTAATGTACTCTGAAATGATTGCAATAAACTCGGGTTAATCTCTTTTAAAATTGGAATGACCTCATGCCTGAGTTTATTTCGTACATATTTTGTTGATTTGTTGCTACTATCGTCGCGCCATTTAATTTTATTTTCCTTGGCATATTCTTGAATATCATTACTTGAAAATGGTAGAAGCGGTCGTACAAACTTAGCATTAACTTCGGGTATTCCTGTAAGGCCTTCCAAACCTGTGCCACGCGTAAAATTGATTAAAAAGGTTTCCAAGTTATCATCGGCGTGATGGGCGGTTAAAATAAAATCGTAGTTTAATTGATTAGCCAGTTCTTCAAACCAGTTATAACGTAATTCTCGCGCCGCCATTTGAATGGAGCATTTATTATCGGCTGCGTACTTTAATGTATCAAAATTCTCAATAAATACTTCTAATTCTAAATCTTCAGCGAGTTGCAAAACGAATTCTTCGTCAGCATCACTTTCTTCGCCTCGTAAATTAAAATTACAATGTGCGAGTGCAAAATTTAAACCTAAAATTTGGGATAAATGTGCTAAAACAACACTATCAATTCCGCCAGAAACAGCCACCAATAGCTTCCCTCCTTTTAAGAATGAAAGATTATCATTTATGTGTTCTTTTAGTTCGTTTAGCATGCCTTCAAATATACAACTTTGCGTATTTAAATTACATTATAACATCAAGAACAAATGCTAAAAAATGCTTATAGATATTTAAAATTTTGTAACTTTAGAATATTCACTCTAATACATTTTATTATGGGTATGGTAGAAAAATTAAACGATAAAGCCACCAAATTAGCATTTAACAGAAAAGTGGTATCTATTTCGCAACATTTACAAGCTTATGTAAAACACAGACTTTATATTGCAGAATCGACTGGTGTTATTCCAAAAAATATGTATGTTTCTAATGACTTTATTGATGAAGCCATTGCCAAATATTATGAAAGTGGTTTTGATATCGACATCCAAAAAAACACCTTGAAACTAAAGCTCTTTCAATATGTGGATTCCGATTTAGTTGATCTTTTTAAAAAAGAAGCATTTCACAAATCTACAGTAAGTACCAGTTTTATTTTAAATGAAGAATTAGCAGGATTAGAAGAAAAACTTACGGTTGATGAAGATTTTGAAATTATTATGGCGGAAGATTTAAATGACATTTCATACAAACAGGATAATAAACACAGGCATTTGTTTATATATGACGATAAAGCTGCTTCGGTTGTAGGTGCTTTTAAAATAAACAGATCTACAGCATTAAAAGATAAAAATTTACTAGGAAAATTTTATTCATGGCTTCCTTTGCAAGTGTCTGATATAGTAGATCTTTATGTATTTGGAAGATTGACAACGGAAGAGATTTCTCAAGTTAAAAATATTGAACCCAAACGAGTTGAACTAGTTTTTGAGTTAGTTTCGGAAGCATTTAAAGAAATTTAATTTTCTAAAACCGTTCGCATCGCTTTTGCTTTTACCAGACACTCCTCATATTCCTTTAACGGATTACTTTTTGATGTGATGGCACCACCAACTGAATACGACACATATTGTTTAGATTCATTATATAAAATACTTCTAATTACAACATTAAAATCAAAATTTCCTTCCGGTGAAAAATATCCTACGGTGCCTGAATAGAGCCCGCGTTTGGTTTCTTCCAACTCCTCAATAATTTTCATAGCCGAAATTTTAGGCGCGCCCGTCATACTTCCCATCGGGAATGTACTTTTAATAATATCTACCGGATGTGTGGACGCTTCAACTTTTGAGGTTACTGTCGAAATCATTTGATGAACCTGATCAAACGTATAAATCTCACATAATTCCTCAACCATTACACTGCCTTTTATAGCGGTTTTTGATAAATCGTTGCGTACCAAATCAACAATCATAATATTCTCGCTCCGCTCCTTTTCATCGTGTAGCAAATTAGATTTTAACTGTGCGTCTTCTTCTAAATTTTTGGATCGTTTTGCGGTGCCTTTTATAGGTTGCGAAATAATTGTTTCACCATTTTTTTTCAAATACCGTTCTGGCGATGCCGAAAGCAGATACTTATTAGCACATTTTATAAAGGTTGCAAATGGTGGATTCGAAATAGTGTTTAGCTTTTTATATGTTTCCAAAGGATTAATAGCGGTGTCCTCAGCATAAAATTCCTGACAAAAATTAGCCTCGTAAATATCACCTCTGTAAATATGTGCTAACATGTTATTCACTTTTTCAAAATACTCGTCTTTGTGTATTCTTAGTTTGATTTTTATATCATTTGGTAGATGCTCTTGTTGGACATCATCGCAATGAGTGATTACCTCAAAATCGCTATGAATTTCTTCTTGAACAACATTTAGATACTGAATTTCTAAAATATTATCTTTAAGTAAAAATAGTTTTTTAGGCTGAAAAAAATACAAATCGGGAAAACCTAATCCGTCAAAATTTACAGATTTTAAATCTTCAACATCGTTTTTTAAATCGTAGGTAATGTAGCCAAAAATCCAATCGTTAACATTAGTTTGATATTCTTTAAGTTTTTCAAAACCTTGATGGTAATCGGTTTGAATACACGTAAAGGCATCAACAGCCAAAACCGCATCATAATTTCCGTGTTTTTGATTGTAGTTGTTAGAATCAAACCAAACAACATCATCAAACTGCTGCGCCCAAATCAGTAATTGATTTTTAAAAATATCTGGATTTTCTAATTTATGAATTTGTTTTGTCCTCAACAGAAAATATTATAAAGCAAAGTTACTTAGAATACTTAAAAAAATTTAGATTTTTGTACATTGAACTCGTCTTGACTTTTTATTTTTAACCGAAAATGAGATAAAGTTTGTTCAGTGAGGCACTTTTTGAAAGTCATAGCATCGCTACTACTAAGAAAAGTAACGAGATATGGGCAAATTTTGGTCATTTTTTAGGAAATAGATAAAGTGAAGATGAGTTCATCAGTTTAAATATCAAAAAAGTATGTACGTAATACAAAATAGTAAACTTAAAATAGCCGTAAAAAAAACGGGAGCCGAACTTTGCGAGATTTCTTCGGTAAAGAACAAAACCGATTTTATGTGGGAAGCAAACCCTAACGTTTGGGGTAGTTATGCGCCAAATTTATTCCCAATTATTGGCGCATTAAAAGAGGATACTTATGTTTTTGAAGGCAAAAAATACACCCTTCCCAAGCATGGTTTTTATAGAAAAAACACTGATATTAAACTGTACGAGCAAACAGAAAACAGCCTGACTTTTAAGCTAACATCAAACCCAGAACTTTTAAAAGTATACCCATTTAAGTTCGAGTTTTACATAACGTACACGCTTATACATAATAAGATAGAAGTTTTACACACTGTAAAAAACTGCGATACAAAACCCATGTATTTCTCTGTTGGCGGACATCCGGCTTTTAAATGCCCGGTTTTTGAAAACGAACAGTATGAAGATTATAGTTTAGAATTTGAAACCACTGAAAATTCGAAAAACCATATGATTAATATGGAAAACGGACTCATTTCAGCCAGAACAAAATCTCTTTTTAATAATACCAGACAAATTCATTTAACCCATGATTTATTTAATGAAGACGCACTGGTTTATAAAGATTTAAAATCGAGAAAAGTAGCTTTAAAAAGTGCTAAAAACGGAAATATTTTATCGGTTAGGTTTCCCGAATTTCCTTTTTTAGGTATTTGGGCAAAACCCGAAGGCAACTATGTATGTATCGAACC
Organism: Flaviramulus sp.; assembly: GCF_013001275.1. Lineage (GTDB taxonomy): Bacteria > Bacteroidota > Bacteroidia > Flavobacteriales > Flavobacteriaceae > JABDMV01. The sequence continues at coordinate 3,605 of NZ_JABDMV010000128.1, read as the reverse complement.
ATGGTTGGGCATTGCCGATAGCGAAACTACCAATCAAAATATAAAAGAAAAAGAAGGCATTATCGCATTACAAGTAAACAAAACCTTTAAGGCCGCTTACACTATTGAAATTGATAATACCCATTTAGCCTAAACCAGAATATTAAGCTTAACTTTGCCCCAAACTAGCGCATCGTGACATTTGAAGATTTAAATTTAAACACTCCACTTTATAACGCCTTATCCGATTTAGGCTTTACTACACCCACGCCCATTCAAGCGGAAGCTTTTAATGTAGTAAGTTCTGGAAAAGATATGGTTGGTATTGCACAAACAGGTACAGGTAAAACCTTTGCCTATATGTTGCCTATTTTAAAACATTTAAAATTTTCAAAGCAAGAGAATCCACGTATTTTGGTATTAGTACCAACACGTGAATTGGTAGTTCAGGTGGTTGATGAAATTGAAAAACTATCAAAATACATTAATAATCGGGTTTTGGGTGTGTATGGTGGCACCAACATCAATACCCAAAAACAGGCTATTGCAGAGGGTGTCGATATTATAGTTGCCACACCAGGACGGTTATACGATTTGGCTTTAAGCCGCGTGTTACAACTAAAATCGATTCAGAAATTAGTGATTGATGAAGTAGATGTGATGCTCGATTTAGGTTTTAGGCATCAGCTTATTAATATTTTCGATATCCTTCCAGAAAAACGTCAAAACATCATGTTTTCGGCTACTATGACACAAGATGTGGATATTCTGATAAATGAATTCTTTAAAAGTCCAGAACGCGTATCCATAGCCGTTTCCGGTACGCCACTAGAAAATATAGAGCAAGCACGCTATAAAGTGCCCAATTTTAATACCAAAGTAAATTTACTGGTGCACATATTACATGATACCGAAACCTTTAATAAAGTATTAATATTTGTGGCTTACAAAAAAATGGCCGACCGCTTATTTGAAAAATTAGACGCGTTTTTTAAAGAAGATTTATGTGTAATTCACTCTAACAAAACACAAAATTACCGTTTGCGTAGTATCGAGCAATTTCGCGAGGGCGAAAACCGCATTTTAATTGCTACCGATGTGATGGCGCGTGGTTTGGACATAGATAACGTAAGCCATGTAATTAATTTTGATACGCCAGATTATCCAGAAAATTACATGCATCGTATTGGTAGAACTGGTAGAGCCGAACGAAAAGGTAGCACACTAGTATTTTCTACGGAAAAGGAACTAGAAGCTATCCAACGTATTGAAACCTTAATGCAAATGACGATTCCAGTGTTAGAAATACCAGAAACTGTCAAAATTTCTACCGAGCTTATCGAGGAAGAACGCCCACAAATAAAAGAGCGTAACAACCCAATAAAACGAAAAGACGAAGATGCACCGGGGCCAGCTTTCCATACGAAATCTAAAAAAAACGCTAAAGAAAATTTAGGCGGCTCATATAAGTTTAAAATTGCCGCGAAGTACAAAAAGCCAAAAACCAAAGGCGATAAAAATTATAATAAGCGGAATAAAAATTTTAAGAAATAGCATTATTTGGGCGTTACCCAAGGGTCGGGCTTTTCGCTATATCTTTTTAATACGTGATAGCTAAAAAGCAGTATGTGGCAATCTACTAAAATCACGTTGCTATATCTGGTTAATTACTCCAAAGCAATAAAAAGGATGCCGCTGCAATCCCTAACGCGTGTTACTGCTCGTTGGTAGAACCTATTTGATTGATGTATGGATTCCTGCCTTCGCAGGAATGACAATAATCAAAAAACCAAATTCAATAAAATATCATAAAATGGAAGTAGCCATCTTACAACCACAGTTTGCTTTAGATAATACTTATAAAATTTAACTTTTAAATTAGTTTTGTTTTTTTACGATTAAGTGGATTCCTGCCTACGCAGGAATGACAACCAAACATAAAATGGTAAACTGAAAGATTAACAAACAAACGATTTGTTATTCCTGCGTAGGCAGGAATACCAGGCATATAGCGTTTTCGCTTTGATTTTATTAAAACATAAAAAATCATATCCAAAGACAGCAAAAATTAATTAAAACTATTTAATTTGTAGAAAATTTAATATACTAACCAGCAGCTTGTCATTCCTGCGTAGGCAGGAATCCAACTTTAATACATGTTCAAAACCATTCATCAATACTACCTTTATATTTTAACCAATAAAAAAAACGGAACCCTATACATTGGTGTTACTAATAACCTAGAGCGCAGAATGTTTGAGCATAAAAATAAATTCGTTGAAGGTTTTACAAAGCAATATGGCTTAAACAAATTAGTGTATTTTGAAACGTTTCAATATATAAATGATGCGATTAAAAGGGAAAAAAATATGAAGAAATGGAAGCGTGATTGGAAAATTTCTTTAATCGAAAAAGATAATCCGAACTGGGATGATTTATCCTCAGATTGGAAATCCCTGCAAGGTTTATGAATGAATTCCCGCCTGCACAGGAATTACAAAAAACCAAAAGCATAAAAAATTATATTAAGGTGAAGTGAGTTTTAAGTTCTGCCTATAGTATTTGTGTCTAGAAAGTGGCAAGCGTTTAACAACCTCTAGCTCCAAAAGCAATCAGAAATTTTTGATCTACATGTTCTCCTAAACTATTTTTTGCTGGTTGCCATTTTTCTGGTAAGTTCGAAATAAGTTCTGTAATCTTTTCATCAACATTAGGAAAACCAGAAGTAGATTCTATGGCAACATTTGAAACTAAGCCTTCTTTGGTAACCGTAAAAGTGACTTCACCCATTTTCAATTGGTCTCTATCAAGGTTATAGGTGGCTTCTTTAGAGTAATGTTCCAAATAGTTACTAATAGCGTCTTTACTGTTATAATATGTAGCTTGCGTTTCTGGTACTACTGTTAAATATGGCGTCCAATGGCTGTTTTCAACTACACCAGTTTCTGCATTTTTTTCAGCATAATATGCATCAACTCTAAGGTCGCTGGAGTAATCAAAAGTTTTCAATAATTCTAATTGTTCTGGCGAAAAACTCCCACCATTGGTAGTTAGTTTGTAATCGGTATCATCTCTATTTTCTAGAACAACCACACTTAACGATTTGTACGACACAATGCGCTCTATATGAGCGCGTCCAATAAAATCTTCAAACGATTTTGCATTTAGCAAGTCTTCTTTTGTTATGCTATTAAATCGTGGGCCCACTTTGCTTATAAAAGGTGGCACAACCTCATCCTTAACTGTAATCCATTCTTTTTCCTCGTCAGCAACAGTTTCAACACTTGCGGTTACCTTGGTATCCGTTGTTTGCTTGTCGCGATTTATAAACCCAAATACTGTTAAGCTTAAGGTTAACAGTACCACGCCAATAACTATTAGTTTCTTTTTCATAACGGTAAATTTAATTAGATATGTTATCAAATATACTATGGTAACAAGTTACATCTATCAAATTAAATGTAAAAAAAGTGTAAATTTTGTGTGAACGTTTTAGTAATTTAAATTGACATTTAAAAACCTTACGAAAAAAATGGGTGGGCGTATGATTGTTTTAATTTAGGTGATATTTGAAAGAAGCACAATAAGAATTTTAGGCTTTTAAATACTAATTAGCCAAAATAATG
>NZ_JABDMV010000117.1 GCF_013001275.1 Flaviramulus sp. | reverse complement strand
CCATTAAGGCAGTATATGAAAATGAAGCGTTATTAAGAGCTGCAATAGCATCGGCAAGTAACGACCATCGTCTTGGAGCAAATGAAGCACCACCGGCAATCATCTCTGTATTTATTGGGGCACAATTAACGAAAGTATTAGAGGAACTTGAAGGTGTTACGAAAGGGAAATTATCACCACAGGAAAAAACCGAATTAAAACTAAATGTAGTTGGAAAAATACCAGATGTTTTATTAGATAATACAGATAGAAACCGAACATCTCCTTTCGCATTTACTGGAAATAAATTTGAGTTTCGAGCAGTAGGTTCAACTGCGAATTGTGGTAATCCAATGACGGTTTTAAATACTATTGTAGCTAAACAATTAAAAGATTTTAAAGTTGAAGTTGACAAGCTAATCGATAAAAAAGATTTAAAGAAAGACGAAGCTATTTTTAACGTATTAAGAGAATATATTAAATCTACGAAAGCTATTTTATTTGAAGGTAATGGTTATGGTGAAGCATGGGAGAAAGAAGCAAAAAAACGTGGTTTAAGTAATAATAAAAATACGCCGGAAGCATTGCGAGCTAAAATTTCTGAAGAAAGTATTGCGCTTTTTGAAGAAATGAATGTAATGAGTAGGATTGAAACTGAAGCTCGATATGAAATTGAAATAGAGGCCTATATTATGCACATTCAAATCGAAAGCAGGGTATTAGGTGATATTGCACGTAATCATATTGTGCCAACAGCAGTAAAATATCAAAATATCTTAATCGAAAATGTTAGAGGTTTAAAAGAAATATTTGATAAAAAATTCGATTCACTATCAAAAGAACAAATCAATTTAATTGAAGAAATTTCTAATCATATTGAAGGGATTAATGTGAATGTAACTAAAATGATTGATGGGCGTAAAAAAGCTAATGGTATTGAAGATATTGAAAAGAAAGCTAACGCTTATTGCAACAATGTTAAACCAATGTTTGATGAAATACGGTATCACTGTGATAAATTAGAGCTTTTGGTTGATGATGAAATTTGGCCACTAACTAAATATAGAGAATTGTTATTTACAAGATAGTGTTTAAAACTTCTAAAATCCTGCTTTCAAAAAGCAGGATTTTTACTTTCAAAAAAATTAAATTTGCAACACAATAATACATTATGAGTCAAGAAGTTTCCAAACGATATGCCCAACGTGGTGTTTCCGCATCAAAAGAAGATGTACACAATGCAATTAAAAATATTGATAAAGGACTTTTTCCCAAGGCTTTTTGTAAAATAGTCCCAGATTATTTAACAAATGATGAAAACTATTGTCTCATTATGCATGCTGATGGAGCAGGAACAAAATCATCATTAGCTTATATGTATTGGAAAGAAACTGGCGATATTTCTGTTTGGAAAGGCATAGCTCAAGATGCATTAATAATGAATATAGACGATTTATTATGTGTTGGAGCCACAGATAATATAATGCTATCTTCAACTATCGGAAGAAATAAAAATTTGATTCCAGGTGAAGTACTTTCTGCTATCATAATTGGAACAGAAGAATTGCTTGAAGATTTAAAGAGCTATGGAGTTACTATTCATTCAACTGGTGGTGAAACGGCCGATGTTGGAGATTTAGTAAGAACTATTATTGTAGATTCAACTGTAACAGCAAGAATGAAACGTAGTGATGTCATTGATAATGCTAATATTAAGTCGGGTGATGTTATTGTGGGATTGGAGAGTTTCGGACAAGCCACTTATGAAAAGGAATATAATGGAGGAATGGGAAGTAATGGATTAACTTCTGCACGTCACGATGTGTTTAGCAAGTATTTAGCCAAAAAATATCCAGAAAGTTTTGATGCTTCAGTTCCTTCAGGTCTTGTTTATTCAGGAGGTATGAAATTAACAGATAATGTTAAGAACGCCCCGATTAACGCTGGTAAATTAGTGTTATCACCTACAAGAACTTATGCGCCAATTATTAAAAAAATTCTATCAAAATATAATAGTGAAAACATACATGGTATGGTGCACTGTTCAGGTGGTGCTCAAACAAAAATTCTACATTTTGTTGATGAATTTCATATTATAAAAGATAATATGTTTTCAGTTCCACCACTTTTTAAACTTATACAAGAACAGTCAAAAACAGATTGGAAAGAAATGTATCAAGTGTTTAATTGTGGTCATAGAATGGAGCTGTATGTATCACCAGAAATAGCAGAAGGTATTATCAAAATATCTAAATCATTTAATGTTGATGCTAAAATAATAGGTCGTGTGGAGTCTTCAAAAACAAAAAAACTTACTATTAAGTCTGAGTTCGGTGAGTTTACTTATTAATTGATCGTTTTTATTAATTCGTTTGGAACAATTTTTGATAAAAATGTAGCTTTTAAAATTAATTTCAGCCAATAATGAAAAACCTTTTATTACTACTTATTTGCCTATCATATCATGTTTCAATCGCGCAGCCAGATTCGCTTTTTATTAAGGAAAAGAAAAGAAAGTACGATGGTCCACAATGGAATCAGGATAATAAGCTATCGGTAGATTTAAACGAAGCTGCTTTTGTTAATTGGAACTCAGGAGGTAGTAATTCAATTTCTGGATTGTTAGGTTTACGGTCGTCATATAATTATAAGGACAGATTTTATAATTGGAAGAACAATGTTTTAGTTGACTATGGTATTAATAAGCAAGAAAACAGAGAGTCTAGAAAAACTGATGATTTAATTGAATTCAATTCTAATTTAGGTTATAAGCCAAATATTTTATCAAATTGGTTTTATTCAGCAAGATTAAATTTTAGAACACAACTCACAAACGGTTATGAGTATCCTAATAAGGACGAACCAAAATCGAGGTTTATGGCACCGGGGTATTTGTTTTTTGGTGGTGGAATGGAATACGGCAAGGATATTGACGAATTATCTTTTTATTTTTCACCTATAACTTTAAAAGCCACTTTTGTATTGGACGATAATTTGGCTAATGCGGGATCATTTGGAGTTACTCCGGCAGTTTTAGATACGAATGGAAATGTTATTATCGAAGGAGAGCGAATTAGAAGAGAGTTTGGAATTTTAGTAACTAATAGTTACCAAATTGAAATAGTAGAAAATATAAATGTGAAACACCAAGTTAGTATTTATTCTGATTACATAAATAATTTTGGAAATTTAGATTTGGATTGGAGATTAGACTTCGACTTTAAAGTAAATAGTTTTGTTAGAGCTACGTTAGGATCTCATTTACGATATGATGATGATGTGAAAACTTCGAATCCTACAGAAATCGAAGGTGAATTTGATGAAGCAGGAGCAAAGGTACAATGGAAACAATTTTTGGGTGTTGGGTTCTCGGTAGATTTTTAAATAAATTCTTCAAGAATTAAAAGGAACGGTACACTTATAATTAAGTCGATTATAACTAAATAAGAGAACATTTTTAGTGTTGAAATGCCTAAATTTTTAAAGTATAATAATTTTTGTTTTGCAGGAGTTTCATATAAATAATACCATAAAAAAACTACCAATAGTACCTTCAGAATAAGAATTGGAAACATCTCATATTTTAAAAATAAAAGCACCATATTTAATGCGATCGACCAAATTATTAGTGGTTTATAAAAAACAAATATGGAATAAAACTGCTGCATCGTATCATTAATAACGCAATACGTTTATAAATATTTTTAATTTCAATCATTACGACAGGTTGTTATCGTTGAAAATTCATAAATTATCGTATTTTTGACTCCCAATTATAAAGGCAAATGTTAGAGAAATTACAAATAGTAAAACAGCGTTTTGATGAGGTGAGTGATTTAATTATCCAACCTGATATTATTACAGATCAAAAACGTTATGTTGCGCTAAATAGAGAGTACAAAGATTTGCGAATTCTTATGGATAAGCGTGAGCAATATATAGAGTTGACCGATAATTTGACAGAAGCTGAAGCAATAATAGCAGATGGGAATGATCCAGAAATGGTAGAAATGGCTAAAATGCAATATGAAGAAGCTAAAGAAGGAATTCCAAAATTAGAAGAAGAAATAAAGGTATTATTAATACCTAAAGACCCTGAAGATTCTAAAAATGCCGTTGTTGAGTTACGGGCTGGCACTGGTGGTGACGAAGCAAGTATTTTTGCAGGTGATTTATTTAGAATGTACAGCAAGTATTGTGAAAGTAAAGGCTGGCGTGTTGATACGGTAGATTTTAGTGAAGGAACCAATGGTGGTTTTAAAGAAATACAGTTTGAAGTAACAGGAGATGATGTTTACGGAACATTAAAGTTTGAAGCCGGTGTGCATCGTGTTCAACGCGTGCCACAAACAGAAACACAGGGACGAGTACACACAAGTGCTGCAACTGTTATGGTGTTTCCGGAGGCTGAAGAGTTTGACGTAGAAATAAACCCTAAAGAAGTAAGAATTGATTTTTTCTGTTCTTCTGGTCCTGGTGGTCAATCAGTAAATACTACATATTCCGCAGTACGTTTAACGCATATTCCAACCGGATTGGTAGCACAGTGTCAAGACCAAAAATCTCAGCATAAAAACAAAGAGAAAGCTTTTAAAGTTCTACGCTCTCGTTTATACGAAATGGAATTAGCTAAAAAGAATGCCGAAGATGCAGAAAAACGTGGCAGTATGGTTTCTTCAGGTGACAGAAGTGCTAAAATTAGAACCTATAATTATCCGCAAGGACGAGTAACCGACCATAGAATAGGTTTAACACTTTATGATTTGAGTAATATTGTAAATGGTGATATCCAAAAAATAATTGATGAATTGATGTTAGCAGAAAACACTGAAAAGTTAAAAGCTAATAGCGATTTGATTTAATGCATATTAAGTGACGACGAACGAACTTATAAAACAAATCCAAACGAAAAGGTCTTTTTTATGTATTGGATTGGATGTAGATTTAAACAAAATCCCAAAGTATCTTTTAAAAAAAGAAGACCCTATTTTTGAATTTAATAAGGCCATCATCGATGCAACTCATCATTTATGTGTGGCATATAAACCGAATACTGCATTTTACGAAGCCTATGGTTTAAAAGGGTGGAAGTCTCTGGAAAAAACGATTAAATATCTCAATTCAAAATATCCAGAAATTTTCACAATAGCAGATGCAAAACGAGGCGATATTGGTAATACAAGCACTATGTATGCTAAAGCGTTTTTTGAAGATTTAGCATTTGATTCCGTAACAGTGGCACCTTATATGGGAAAAGATTCCGTTGAGCCATTTTTAGCGTTTGATAACAAGCACACGATTATGTTGGCATTAACATCTAATGAAGGGGCATTCGATTTTCAGACTAAGAAAGTTGATGGAAAGGAACTTTATACACAAGTTTTAGAAACATCAAAAACCTGGAAAAATGCCAATAATTTAATGTATGTAGTTGGTGCCACGAAAGCTGAATATTTTGCGGAAATTAGAAAAGTAATTCCTGATAGTTTTCTACTAGTTCCGGGTGTAGGTGCACAAGGTGGTAATTTACAAGAAGTTTGTAAATATGGCATAAATAACAATGTTGGCTTGTTAATTAATTCTTCAAGAGGAATTATATACGCTTCAAATCAAGAAGATTTTGCGCATGCGGCAGCTTTAAAAGCCAAGGCGATTCAAAAGGAAATGGATGCTATTTTATCTAAATAGTTTCTGAATTAAATTCTTCTCCATAGTCTACTTTACTAACATCATCAACAAAATTTGCGATTCTATTTTCTATTTCTTTTAAACTAATTAACTTTTTTAAATTTGGCTTAATTTTACCAATTTTACAAAAATGGGGACTCATAACGTTCTTCTTTATAAATAAAGTACGTGTAATTCTGTTTTTTAGACGTTATGAAAAGGTTAAAAAATTCCTAAAAAATCATGAAGCATGATGCTTAAATTCTCTAGATAGGTATTTCAATCTATTAAGTTTATTTAAAAGCTTAATAGCATTAAACTCAGAAATATCACTTAAAGCAGAATCGGTTTGACGAAAATTATAAGCTTGTTCTACAAGTTTTTTGTACTTAGAGTTAAGTTTATTTTGTTTGTGCTTTATGTTGTCTATTTCGGTCATGGAAAGCTGATATTCAAGTACTTAAATATACATTATTTATTTGATTAAAACTAGTTTTTGTGGAAATCTTGTATTAATTGTGCCCTAGCTCTAACTAAAAAATATTGATTTAAAATAGAATAACCTTAATCTTAATCCTGTAGAGCAAAAACCTTTCTTAATAAATCTGTAGTTCTGGAAGTTAATTTTGTACGAATCTCTTTTTCTTCAAGAGCAATCATAGTATAAACTCCTTTTAAGGCTTCTCCAGTAACATAATCTGTTAAATCTGGGTTAACATTGTTAGTAAATGGTATAGCGTTGTATTTGCTTATTAAATTATTCCAAATGTCGTCTGCTCCAACTTTTCTAAAAGAGCTTTTTATAACTGGATTAAATTTATCGTATAAAGCCGTTTCTGTTTTACTTGTTAAATAGTCGGTTGCGGCATCATCATGACCCAACAAAATCTTTTTTGCATCTGCAAATGTGATTCCTTTTACGGCATCAATAAATATTGGTGTTGCTTCTTTTACGGCATCTTCAGCAGCTCGATTAAGTACTTTTAAACCTTGATCTGCTAAATCGCTCAATCCAATATCTCGGAGAGCTTTATCTACTTTTTGGAGTTCTTCCGGTAATAAAATTTTAACTAGGTCATTTTTATAAAATCCATCTGTTTGGGTTAGTCTTGTTACTTGTTTATCTATGCCAAAATCTAGTGCTTGTCTTAAACCTGACGCAATTTCTTCATTTCCAATTGGTCTGCCTTGAGGTAATTGATTAACTACTTGTTGCAATTCTGCACAGGCAGATAAATTAAAAAATAATAAAATGGCTAATAATTTACGTATCATGATTTGGGGTTTTATATCTTTAACAAATATAGATATATTAGTTATGAAATCTTTTCAAATAACGTCCCTTGTATTTCTTTTGGTGTTTTTTAGTTGCAATAAAAACAAGAAAAACAGTAAGAATTTAAAAGTAAATTCTGGTCAATATATAACGGTACTGGGAATTGCTCAAGATGCGGGATATCCACAAATAAATTGTGAAAATGATTGTTGTAAATTGTATTATGAAGGTTTAGAACATAAAAAATTGGTGTCCTGTTTGGGATTAATAGATTCAGAAAATCAATCAAAATATATATTTGATGCCACTCCAGATTTTACGGAGCAAATTGAAATCCTTAAAAGGAATCATCTAGATAATGGAAAAGTTATTGATGGAATTTTTTTAACTCATGCTCATATTGGTCACTATACGGGTTTAATGTATTTAGGCTTTGAAGCTTTAGGAAGCAATAATGTGCCTGTTTATGCAATGCCTAGAATGAAAGATTATATCGAGCTTAATGGTCCTTGGAATCAATTAGTATCATATAAAAACATAATCGTCAAGTCATTACGGAATGATTCAGTGGTATTGTTAAATAAAAATTTAAAAGTCACTCCAATTATCGTACCTCATAGAGATGAATTTTCCGAAACTGTTGGTTATAAGATAGAAGGAAAAAATAAATCGGCCTTATTTATCCCGGATATTGACAAATGGGAAAAGTGGCATCGAAATATAATCGAAGAAGTAAAACAGGTAGACTATGCATTTCTGGATGCGTCGTTTTTTCGTGATGGTGAGTTAAAAAGAGATATGAGTAAAATTCCACATCCATTTACTACCGAAACTACTACGCTTTTTGAAGATGAATCCATGGTTACCAAGAGTAAAATATATTTTATTCATTTTAATCATTCAAACCCAACCATACGAGATTCTCATCCTCAAAAAGATAGCATTCAAAATCTAGGTTTTAACTTTGCAAAAGAAGGTGAGAACTTTCCTTTATGAAAATATAATTGTTTTGTTATTAAAAACCATAACTTTTCGGTTCGCATGAAGTTTAACAGCATTAGCCAAAACAATTTTTTCTAAATCACGTCCTTTTGCTATTAAATCTTTTATAGCATGTGTGTGAGTTACACGAGTAACATCTTGTTCTATAATAGGCCCAGCATCCAGTTCTTCTGTAACGTAGTGGCTGGTAGCTCCTATAATTTTAACACCACGTTTATAAGCAGAATGGTAAGGTTTGGCACCAACAAAAGCTGGTAAAAAGGAATGGTGAATATTTATTATTTTGTTAGTGTATTTATTTATTAGTTTACTGGAAACAATCTGCATATAGCGAGCTAACACAATAAAATCAATTTGGTGTTTTTCTAAAAGTTCTAATTGTTTGTTTTCGGCTTCGTCTTTGGTTGCTTTGGTAACTGGAATGTGATAAAAAGGAATTTTAAAACTATCCGCTATAGGTTTTAAATCGGTATGATTGCTAATAATAAAAGGTATTTCTAAGTTCAGCTCTCCCGAATTATATCTACCTAGCAAATCATACAAACAATGATCATATTTCGAAATAAATAACGCCATTTTTGGCTTTAATTCAGAGGAGTATATGCGCCATTTCATTCCAAATTTTTCAACTAAATTTTCTTTAAAAGAGCTTTTAAAATTTTTAGTTGAAAAAGATTCTGTAAAAAATTCACTTTCCAATCGCATAAAGAAGATGTTTTGCTCCCTATCAACATGCTGGTCTATGTAAATAATATTCCCGCCATTTAAAGCGATAAAATTAGTTACGGAAGCAATAATTCCGGATTGATCTTTACAATGTATTAAAATGGTGATTTTGTTCATAACAATTTTAATAATGAATTGCCAAAATTAGTCTAAAAATCACATACCATAGAATTTGTATAATAATTTTAGATAATTTAATGTAATCGGTATATTTTTTTGAATATTTCGTAAATTGCAGCACTAAAATTCAATATAATTTACGAATGAACCAAATTGCTCCTTATAAACCCAAACACAAAGTACGCATAGTAACTGCAGCATCGCTTTTTGATGGTCATGATGCGTCTATAAATATCATGCGTAGAATCATTCAAGCCACAGGTGTAGAAGTGATTCATTTGGGGCACGATAGAAGTGTCGAGGAAGTTGTAAATACAGCCATTCAAGAAGACGTAAATGCCATATGTTTAACATCTTATCAAGGTGGTCATAATGAGTATTTTAAATATATGTACGACCTTTTAAAAGAAAGAGGCGCAGAGCATATAAAAATATTTGGCGGCGGCGGCGGCGTGATCTTGCCAACGGAGATTAAAGATTTAATGGATTATGGAATTGCACGAATTTATTCGCCTGATGACGGTAGAGAAATGGGATTGCAAGGAATGATAAATGATTTGGTTAAAAAATCAGATTTTGCAATTGGCGATAAGTTAAATGGTGAAATAGATATTTTAACAAAAAAGAACCCGAAAGCCATTGCACGTGTTATTTCTTCAGCAGAAAACTTTCCTGAAATTGCGAAAGACACTTTAAATAAAATTCATCAGAAAAATAAAAACTCCAAAACACCTGTTTTAGGAATCACAGGTACGGGAGGCGCAGGAAAATCGAGTTTAGTAGATGAATTAGTGAGACGGTTTTTAATCGATTTCCCTAAAAAAACAGTGGGCATAGTTTCGGTTGATCCTTCAAAACGAAAAACTGGTGGTGCTTTACTTGGTGATAGAATTAGAATGAATGCCATTAATAATCCACGTGTTTACATGCGTAGTTTGGCAACTCGTCAATCTAATTTAGCCTTGTCAAAATATGTGAATGAAGCGGTTGAAGTTCTTAAAGCTGCTGAATATGATTTGATTATTTTGGAAACGTCTGGAATCGGACAATCGGATACCGAAATTATTGAACATAGCGATGTATCACTTTATGTAATGACACCAGAATTTGGAGCTGCTACGCAGCTGGAAAAAATTGACATGCTTGATTTTGCAGATTTAGTAGCTATTAATAAGTTTGATAAACGAGGTTCTTTAGATGCCTTACGCGACGTTAAAAAGCAGTATATGCGTAACAATAATCTATGGGATATCCCTCAAGATCAATTACCAGTTTACGGAACTATTGCTTCTCAATTTAACGACCCTGGAATGAATACGCTTTATAAAGCAGTAATGGATAAGTTAATTGAAAAAGCTAAATCTGAATTGAAATCATCGTTTCATATTTCCGATGAAATGAGTGAGAAGATTTTTGTAATTCCTCCGGCAAGAACGAGATATCTTTCAGAAATTGCTGAAAATAATCGAGGGTATGATAAGATAGCTCGTGAGCAAGAAGAAGTTGCACAAAAACTTTACGGTATTTATAAAACTATAGAATCTGTTAGTCAGAAAACACCAGAATTAGATAAAGCAGGTATTGATTCTAAATCTGTTATTTCTGAAGAAAACAAAGAATTTATCAAACTTTTGGTTGGTGAGTTTGACCGTTTAAAACTAAACCTCGATCCTCATAATTGGGAAATTATTTTGGGTTGGAGTGATAAAGTAAATAAATACAAAAATCCGATTTATGCATTTGAAGTAAGAGGTAAAGAAATAAAGATAGAAACACATACCGAATCCTTATCCCATTCACAAATTCCAAAAGTTGCGTTGCCGAAGTATCAAGCTTGGGGCGATATTTTAAAATGGTGTTTACAAGAAAACACTCCGGGAGATTTTCCATATACGTCGGGATTATATCCGTTTAAAAGAACAGGTGAAGATCCTGCGCGTATGTTTGCGGGTGAAGGCGGTCCGGAACGTACCAATCGTCGATTTCATTACGTAAGTGCGGGTTTGCCGGCAAAACGATTATCAACCGCTTTTGATAGCGTAACACTTTACGGAAATGATCCAGATTATCGTCCAGATATTTACGGTAAAATTGGTAATGCTGGCGTATCAATTTGTTGTTTAGATGACGCTAAAAAACTCTATTCCGGATTTAATTTAGCCGATGAATTAACTTCGGTGAGTATGACTATTAATGGTCCGGCACCTATGCTTTTGGGCTTTTTTATGAATGCTGCTATCGATCAACAATGTGAGACATATATTAAGAAAAATGGCTTAGAAAAAGAAGTTGAAGCTAAAATTGCTAAAATTTATAAAGGCAAAAAACGCCCCAAATACAATGGCAGTTTACCAGAAGGTAACAATGGTTTGGGTTTAATGCTATTGGGTGTAACCGGTGATCAAGTTTTACCTGCAGCTGTTTATGAAGATATTAAAATTAGAACAATTGCTCAAGTTAGAGGAACTGTTCAAGCCGATATTTTAAAAGAAGATCAAGCACAAAACACTTGTATTTTTTCTACTGAATTCGCATTGCGACTAATGGGCGATGTGCAAGAATATTTTATTGAAAATAATGTACGCAATTTTTATTCGGTATCTATTTCCGGATATCATATTGCAGAAGCAGGAGCAAATCCAATCACGCAATTGGCTTTAACCTTGTCCAACGGTTTCACTTATGTGGAATACTATTTAAGTCGTGGCATGGATATCAATAAATTTGGGCCTAACTTATCATTCTTTTTCTCTAATGGAATCGATCCAGAATATGCGGTTATTGGTCGTGTTGCTCGTAAAATTTGGGCAAAAGCAATGAAACATAAATATGGTGCCAATGCCAGAGCACAAATGCTTAAGTATCATATACAAACTTCTGGTCGTAGTTTACACGCACAAGAAATTGATTTTAATGATATCCGTACCACATTGCAAGCACTGTATGCTATTTATGATAACTGTAACTCGTTACACACAAATGCCTACGACGAAGCCATTACTACACCAACTGAAGAATCAGTGCGTCGTGCTATGGCCATTCAACTTATCATCAATAAGGAATTAGGCTTAGCCAAAAATGAAAACCCAATTCAAGGATCCTTTATTATTGAAGAATTAACAGATTTGGTAGAAGAAGCTGTTTTATTAGAATTCGATCGTATTACCGAACGTGGTGGAGTTTTAGGCGCTATGGAAACCATGTATCAGCGAAGTAAAATACAAGAAGAAAGCTTGTATTATGAGACTTTAAAACACAACGGAGATTTTCCTATTATTGGTGTCAATACATTTTTAAGTTCCAAAGGATCACCAACAATTATTCCTGCTGAAGTTATTC
Organism: Flaviramulus sp.; assembly: GCF_013001275.1. Lineage (GTDB taxonomy): Bacteria > Bacteroidota > Bacteroidia > Flavobacteriales > Flavobacteriaceae > JABDMV01. The sequence continues at coordinate 26,608 of NZ_JABDMV010000117.1, read as the reverse complement.
GTGCTACAGAGGAAGAAAAAGAGTTTCAAATAGAAACGCTTAAAAATCTTCATGCGGTAAATAATACAGATGCTGCTTTAAACGAACTACAGCAAACAGCTATAAACAATAAAAATATATTTAACACCTTGATGGAAGTTTGTAAAGTTTGCTCATTAGGTCAAATTACAAATGCGTTATTTGAAGTAGGCGGGCAGTACCGAAGAAATATGTAGTAAAGTATAAAATATATTTACAACGTAAGCATCCATGTTCTCTGAAGTTTTTTAAATTTTTTTAATTCGTGGCGCAAAATAGGCAAGAAATCTTTTCCGTTACTATTAGATTTTTCTAATCTATAAGAATTTTTGTAAAGCTTATTAGTAAGGCGCTTTAACGAAGCGATATGCTTATGTTTATTTTCAGAGTAACGCTCTAATTCTGCATTTACAATTTCCGGAACTAACGAAACAGATTGTTGAACAATATCACCCGAGAAATAAATATTATCATCTTCAGACCCATCCGATTTCAGTGCAGAAAGATCATGATTTAGATACACAGATATATTCTGAGATAAGGCAAATATCTCTAATGCTTTTTGATAAACCGGTAATTCCGATAGGTTTAGTGGGGTATTCGATAACATTTTAATTTTTCTTTAGCAATTGTACCAAAATTAGTCACTAGTTGTCATATTTGTCTTTTGATTTTAAAGTAATATCGTATATTTACTTTAATTATTAACTTATTATAGTTAAATTTCTTTTAAATGAAGTTAGACGCCCTTAATACTAAGATTTTGAAGTGTTTACAACAGAATGCACGTCTCTCAAGTGCAGAAATTGGTAGACAAGTAGGGATAAGTTCTCCTGCGGTTTCAGAACGTATAAAAAAGATGGAAGATTTGGGCATTATTGAAGCATATAAAACGATTGTTTCTCCATTTGAATTGGGCTATCAATTTAAAGCCATCGTCACATTAAGAGCTTTTATGGGGAAATTAAAACCGTTTTTAGATAAAGTGAAAACTTATGATGAGGTTATAAATTGTTATCGAATTACAGGTGATGAAAATATTGTTATGGAAGTGGTTTTAAAAAATCAAAAACATTTAGAAATTTTTATCGATCAGCTTATTAGCTATGGGGAAACTAAAACACAAATTGTGTTATCTCGTGTGGTAAAACATAAAGAAGTAATTCCTGTAAAATAATTTCAGTACGATAAATAAAGAATTGTTTCCGATATTAAAGCTTAATATTATCCGATTTCCAAATAAGTCTTTCAAACTGGGTTTTAACGCACTCATTGCTTGAATATTAAATACTACTTGATATTTTGGTTTAATATATTGTTTTCCAAAAAAATAAAAAGTCCGACTGTGCACTCGGACTTTATAATATTGTTTTATTTATATTTAAATCAACACAATATATAGTAAGCCCAATTTCTTTCCTTAAAAGAGGTTTTTTGCATTCTATAAATTGTGACGTTATTTCGCATTTTTACTTTTTTTATATACCAAAAACATATAAAATATTTGTAAGTTGTATTTTTGATGTGAAATTGTTTTAGAATGAAGAAAATATTTTTATTCGCAAGTTTTTGCATGTTACTTGTTTCTTGCGGAAGTAGTTTTCAAGGTTTTTATGATAATCATAAAGCAGATATTGGTACCACATCATTTCAAGTACCTAATTTCATGAAAGCGGTTTTAGGTAATATTTCACCTGAAATAAAGCATGCCATTGGTAATATTTCAGATTTTAAATATATCAAGTTCGAGAATATAAAGGGCTCAAGTCGTCAAAACCTTATTTCCGAAATGAATGAAGTAACTAATAGCGGTTTTACTGATGTGTTTAGGAAAAATGAAGTAGACAATACAAGAATTATATCAGTAGTCGAAAATAGAGAGGTAGTAACCAATGTTATAATTTTTAATAGTAACGAAACTGAAACTGCAGCCTATTATTTACAAGGTAATTTTAACCCGGAAAAAATTAGATCGTTTGCAGATGAAAAAACGTTTAATATTTTTTCTAATGATTTGATAGAATCTTATCAAACTCAATTAAACCCTTCATTTAATCCAAATAACTAATGAGAATTTTAATTGTTTTATTCGTTCTTTCAATAACTTTGATAAGTTGTGCTCAAAAAAAACGCGCTATAAAGGGTGAAACTGAATTCCAAAGAGAACTAAATGCAGAATATAAAGATGTTACTGCATCGCCCTTAAAAGAGAAAGACAGAAAAGCATTTGAAGGTTTAGATTTTTATAAGTTCGATTCTACTTATGTTGTAAAAGCGCAATTTAAAAGAACACCAAACGAGCAATCTTTTAAAATGAAAACAACTACTGCTAGACTTCCTGTTTATGTGAAATATGGAGAATTAGAATTTATATTGAAAGGTGAAAATTTTAATTTAAACATTTATCAAAACCTAGGCTTAATAGAGGATGAAGGATTTGAAGATTATTTATTTCTTCCTTTTCTTGATGAAACTAATGGCTTTGAAAGTTATGGCGGTGGTAGATATATTGATGCCAGAATTCCTATTGCCGATTCTATTATTATAGATTTTAATAAGGCTTATAATCCGTACTGTGCGTACAATGATAAATACTCTTGTCCAATTGTACCACGTGTAAATTATTTAAGAACTAGAATTGAAGCGGGAGTTAAAGTTTTTAAGAAGCACTAATTTGAATATCATATTATAGTAATCTCACATCAGAATATCTTTTACTTACATAAATAATCCGTATTTTTATAAAACTTATTTAACTGTAGCAACATGTCTATGCGAATTTGGTCTACTTGTCTTTTTTTTATCTTTTTTATTACTGTTACTGCTCAGGAACAGGTATATGAGTTAAGAACCTATGAGTTAGAGTTTTTTGGACCAGAAAACAATTTGCATCACTATTTTGAGAACGCACTAATTCCAGCACTTAATAGGCAGGGAATAGTAAATGTTGGGGTCTTTGAAGAATCAAGTGAGAGCTTACCCAAAAAGATTTATTTACTAATTCCTTACGACGATGTGCTAACTTTTCAAGCAAGTAAAGATGCTTTAACTGCAGATACAAAGTATTTACAAGATGCAAACGCTTACCTCAATGCCACAGAGGAATTAATTCCATTTAAGAGAATATATACTAACCTTATTAGGTCTTCTGCAGGTTTTCCAAAACTTGTTAAACCAATGAATCAAGAAAAACTTTTTGAATTAAGAATATACGAAAGTCATAATGAAAATGCTCTTCGTAGAAAAGTCAAAATGTTTGATGAAAGTGAGTTTGGGATTTTTGAAGATGTTGGGCTTCCTATGGTGTTTTTTGGTTCTAATATTGCAGGAACTCAGATGCCTTGTTTAACTTATTTATTAGCATTTAAGGATAAGGCGGCTCATAATCAGGCTTGGTCTATGTTTGGAAATCACCCAGAATGGCAACGAATTATCAAATTAGAGGAATACGCAAATGCCATGAATGACATTACTCGAGTATTCTTAAAACCACTTCGATATTCACAACTTTAAATTCTTCTGTTCCTTTGTCGAGCACTACCAGCCATGTTACAATTTCAACGTAGCATTTGTCTATTTTATATTAAACGTAAAGCTAAATAAAGTGTATTGTATTTAATCTAAAATGAAGTCATAATCTTACTTAACCAAAAAGAGGCCTAAAAACACAGCTAAAAACCCAATAACAAAACTGGCTATTGTGTAAACAGCAAAACTTGTAAAATCTCCGGCTTTTAAAAACACATGATTCTCGTAAGCGAAAGTTGAAAAGGTTGTAAAACCGCCACAAAAACCAGTCGCCAAAAGTAATGTTTGATTTTGAGAGAGTGAATTGTTTTTTACAGCTAAACCAAGAATGATTCCAATTAGTAAACTACCTAAAATATTGGCGGCAAAAGTACCATAAGGAATGCCGGTTTCAGAATTATTTAAGTATTTTCCAATAACGTAGCGTAATACACTACCAAAACCACCTCCTAAAAAAACCAGTAAAACTTGTTTCATCTATTTTACTGCAATGTAAATTTCAGTTATCCATTCTGCCGGATTTGGTTTCATCATTGGGTCTGTTGGGTAAACTTCAAGCATCGGCCCGTTATCAGTAAATTCTAAACCATTTTCTGGTATATATTTCATGGCAGTATTCCAGGCTTCTTTTAGGTTTTTATAATCTCCAGTAAGTGTTGTTTTTAAAGCTTTAAACGGTTTTAATTGGCCTGTTAAAATTCCGCTGTCAGGTGAAGTAATTACCCGATCAGTAGTTGGTACGCAGCAAGAAAACATAACCGCATTATTTTCGGTATCCCATTTATGGTAATAAGTATATGGAGGTCCTGCCATTAGTATGTTATTATTAATAGCATATGCGCCAACTTTTGTCATTAATTCAGGCATTTTAATTTCTAATTCGTTAATCTTACACGACGTAGTATTATATAAATAAAAACCTCCACCATGTTGCGTTATACCGTTTACTTTTATGGTATACTTAGCCATATCAACTTTTATGATACTATCTAGTTTAAATAATCCTCTGTCAAAATCTGGAGATGTATTTTCTTCAATAGAACCTGCAAAAGTAGTGTACATTTTAGTCATAAAATCTTGCTTGCCTTTCATACCCCAAGTAACTTCAGTTCCTTCATCAGCCTTTTCAAAAGTCCAAGTAATATCAGATTCTGATTCAAATGGTTTTATAAATGAGATGTGTTGCGTAATAGATTTGTCTTTTTCAACACCAGTAGTTGTCATACTTCCTTCACCTAATATGTCGCCGTTCCAAGCATAATTTCCATCAACGCCAGATGTTTTATCACCATAAGTTAAATTGGCATCTGGTTCTTGCTCAATCCAAGGCGAAAAACTAGGCCAATTTTTAAATTCGTTTACTTTATTAAACACCATTGATGTTGGTGCTTTTATAACTTTACTTCGGGAAAATTCAAATTCATTAGGTTGAACTGCTATATAAATAGCTAATCCAATAACAATAATTAGTAATAAAAATAAGAGGTATTTTAGAGCTTTCATGCTAGGTGTTATCAAGAATTATACTTATCAAATATAATCATTTTTAGATTCGATTAATAAATTATTACATTTGTGTGATAAAAAATAAATTTTTAACAGTTAAAACGAATTATTTTAAGTTTATCAATAATTGTTAAGCTCTAAAAAGACTAATTACTAAATAATAATTTAACAAAAATGAAATTAAAATCACTATTAAATTTGGTATTTGTAGGTACCATTCTTTTCTCATGTGGAAATGAGAAATCTGAAAAAATTAATGAAGCAGCAGAAGGTGATGCATTTGATTATAATGTTGAACAGTTTGCGGATATTAAAATACTTAGATATCAAATTCCAGGTTGGGAGCAACTTACATTAAAAGAACAAAAATTGGTTTACTATTTAACCGAGGCCGGTTTAGCTGGGAGAGATATTGTTTGGGATCAAAACTATCGCCATAATCTAAAAATAAGAAAGGCGCTCGAAAATATTTATACCAACTATGAAGGAGATAAATCTGATGATAATTGGAATGCTTTCGAAACCTATTTAAAACGTATTTGGTTTAGTAATGGGATTCATCATCATTATTCAAATGATAAGTTTAAACCTGGGTTCAATTCTAATTATCTAAAGGATCTATTATCGCAAACAAATACTGTTTTGGAAGGTGAAGCCTTTGAAGTGATATTTAATGATAAAGATTCGAAAAAAGTAAACCAATCAAAAGGAGTTGATAATGTGGCATTGTCCGCAGTAAATTTTTATGGACCAGATGTAACAACCTCTGATGTTGAAAATTTTTATAAAAAGAAATTTTCACCAAATCCTGAAAAGCCATTGTCTTTCGGATTGAATTCTCAATTAGTAAAAGAAAATGGCGTTTTAAAAGAACGCGTTTATAAATCTGGGGGACTTTATGGAGAAGCGATAGACGAAATAATTAAATGGTTAGAATTGGCAAAAGGTGCTGCTGAGAACGAACCTCAAAAAAATGCCTTAGGCCTTTTAATCGAATATTATAAAACAGGCGATTTACAAACTTGGGATGATTACAATGTGGCATGGACTAAGGCAACTGAAGGAAATATTGATTACATAAATAGTTTTATTGAGGTGTATTATGATCCTATAGGATATAGAGGCTATTATGAAAGTATTGTTCAAATTAATGATTTTGATATGTCTCAAAAAATGAAAGTGTTATCAGAAAACGCCCAATGGTTTGAAGATAATTCTACTTTAATGGATGCGCATAAAAAGAAGAATGTTGTGGGTGTTACTTATAAGGTTGTAAATGTTGCTGGAGAAGCGGGTGGTGCCTCACCAAGTACACCAATTGGAGTTAATTTGCCAAATGCCAACTGGATACGTGCTGCTGTTGGAAGTAAGTCTGTTTCATTAGGGAATATTACCGAAGCTTATAGTAAAGCTGGTAGTACGGGCCGTTTAAAGGAATTTGTACATGATGAAGAAGAGCATGAGTTGGAATTAAAACATGGACAGTTGGCGGATAAGTTGCATACTGCTTTACATGAAGTTATTGGTCATGCTTCAGGACAATTAAATCCGGGTGTTGGAGAAACAAAGGAAACTTTGAAGAATTATGCATCGACATTAGAAGAAGGGCGCGCTGATTTAGTTGCTTTATATTATTTATATGACACTAAACTACAAGAATTAGGTTTAGTAGAAGATTGGGAAGCTGTTGGAAAAGCTACTTACGACGGGTATATCCGTAACGGTCTGATGATGCAGTTAATAAGATTAAATTTAGGAGATAATGTTGAAGAAGCACATATGCGAAACAGACAATGGATTTCGGCTTGGGCATTTGAAAAAGGTAAAAAAGATAATGTTATTGAAAAAGTTACACGTGATGGGAAAACTTATTTCAACATAAATGATTATGCTAAACTTCGAGAGCTTTTTGGTGAGTTATTAAGAGAAACTCAACGAATAAAATCAGAAGGAGATTACGATGCCGTTGAAGCATTAGTGGAAGGATATGGTGTTAAAGTCGATCAAGAAATTCATGCTGAAGTATTAGAACGTAACAAACAGTTTAATTCGCCGCCTTATAGTGGCTTCGTAAATCCTGTTTTGGTTGCCGATAAAAACGAAGAAGAAGAAATTACCGCGGTAAAGGTTACTCAGCCAGAAACATTCGCTGGTCAGATGCTTGATTATAGTAAAACATATAATTTTTTACCAGAAATAAACTAATTAACTATACAAAATAAATTGAAAGGACAGAATCTTAATTAAGGTTCTGTTTTTTTGTTTACACTAAAAACTAATAGAATAATATTTATAACGATAAGAACACTAATAATTAATAATATATTCATCTTTAATTAAAGTTAGTTATTTATTAGATGTGACATCTTAAAAAAGGTTGCGTCCAAAACATACCCTTTTATTATAAAACAGTTTAGTTTGAGATTTTCCTAGTCAAGACTATAAAAAAACTTATTTAAAGAAAAACTTTATAGCAGCGATGAATAAAATAAATGAAATAAAGGCGATTAGCACCCAAACGCTACCAGCGTAGAATTTTTTGTGAAGTTTGAAATCTTTTCGATAAGTAAATCCAATTATTATTGCGAAGACAATAAAAAATAAAACACCAAAAATGATTTGACCTTTACTAAACATATAGTTATTTTTATGCAAATTTAATGAAATAGAAGCAGATGAAAAATAAAATTGAAGCCGTAAAAGCGTTTCACACGGCATTTAAAATAGGACATAGAGAAACTCCTAAGGCAGATTTAGGTTTAGAAAAAAATATGTTACGTTATAAATTAATGCGGGAAGAAAATGAAGAGTATCTAGAGGCAGCGAATGATAATGATTTAGTAGAGGTTGCAGACGCGCTTGGAGATATGCTTTATATTCTATGTGGAACTATTATTGAGCATGGCATGCAACATAAAATAGAAGAAGTATTTGAAGAAATTCAGCGCAGTAACATGAGTAAATTAGGCGGTGATGGCCAACCTATTTATCGAGAAGACGGTAAAGTACTAAAAGGACCTAATTACTTTAAGCCCAACATTCAATCAATATTAGACAAATAAAAAAGCAGCTCATTGAGCTGCTTTTTTTATTTACTTTACGGCAAAACGCCAACCAAATGGATCGTCAGCTTTGTTAGTTTGTATATCTGTTATACGCTTTTTTAAATAACTAGCGTAAGTCTCACTTAATTTTGGTAATTCAAAATCTTGGTCTTTATAACCAAATCCAGATATTGGAGATATTACTGCTGCAGTTCCAGCGCCAAACATCTCTTTTAAAGAACCATTTTTAGCAGCTTCAACAACTTCGCTAACTGTAATTTTTCTTACTTCAACGTTTATGTTTTCGGCTTTGGCAAGTTCAATAATACTTTTACGTGTAATACCATCTAAAATACGATCACTAGTAGGGCCCGTAATAAGCGTATCATTTATCCTAACAAAAATATTCATCGCACCCGCTTCTTCTATATATTCGTGAGTGTTATCATCGGTCCAAATAACTTGTTGGTATCCTTTTTCTATAGCTAATTGAGTTGGATAAAACTGTCCAGCATAATTTCCACCTGCTTTTGCAAAACCAACACCACCATTGGCAGAACGGGAATATTTCTCTTCGATTAAAACCCTTACCTTTCCAGAAAAATAAGCCCCAGAAGGTGCTGTGCAAATTATAAATTTATATTCATCTGCAGGAGAAGCGTGAAAGCCTTTACCAGAAGCAAATATAAATGGTCTGATGTATAAAGAGCTCCCATCTTTTTTAGGAATCCATTCTTTATCAACGTCTAACAAAACTTTTAAACCATCCATGAAATAATTTTCTGGTAATTCTGGAATTGCCAATCGTTTAGCCGAAATATTCAGACGCTTAAAATTATCTACAGGCCTAAATAACCAGACCTTTTCATCTGTATCTTTGTAAGCTTTCATGCCTTCAAAAATAGATTGTCCGTAATGAAATATTTTTGCTGAAGGATCTAGGCTAATAGGACCGTAAGGAACTACTTTTGGTGTTTGCCATTTTCCGTCTTTATAATTGCATTCTAACATATGATCGGAAAACACATGTCCAAATTTTAAATTATCAAAATCTACATTATTTATCTTTGTAGTTGCAGCTTTTATAATCTCTATGTCGTTGATTATAGCATTCATAAGTCAATTCATTTAGTGACACAAATTTAACGAAAAACGTTTTTAAAAAAGCGGTATATTTACATAAATCGATTAAAATTGAAATATTTCTATGTTGAAGTCAATTAGCTTAATAATAATGTGTGTTTTTGTGTTAATATCTTGCAAGAATAAAAGTGAAACACCAAGAAAATTAATAAGTAAAACCGAAGAAATTACTTTTAATTCTTTCGGAAAAGAAATAATTGCTGATGACGCTATCGCTTCTAGTTCCATGGCCTCTCATTATAAATCTATGAATGTTGGCGATAGTATAAACTCTAAAATGACTGCAAAAGTGAATGAAGTTTGCCAAGCAAAAGGTTGTTGGATGACTTTAAATCTGGAAGATGGAAATGAAGTGATGGTGAAGTTTAAAGATTATGAATTTTTTGTACCGAAGGATATTGCAGGAAAAGAAGTAATTGTAAACGGCAAAGCCTTTGTGAATATAGTATCAGTTGAAGAACAAATACATTATGCTGAAGATGCAGGAAAAACAAAAGGGGAAATAGATCAAATTAAAGACCCTAAAAAAACATATTCTTTTGAAGCAGACGGTGTGTTAGTAAAACAATAATTTGAAGAGAGAAATTATAATTACTGCCGATGGTTCTACATCCATTCATTTACCTGATTTGGATGAACAATATCATTCAAAACATGGCGCAATCCAAGAAGCCTATCATGTATTTATACATAACGGATTGGATCATTTTGTTGAAGTTAATTCGAATTCAAATCTGAATATTTCGATTTTAGAAATAGGTTTTGGTACGGGCTTAAACGCATTTATCACATTATTAGAAGCAGAAAAGCGTCAAATCGAAATCAATTACACTGGAGTAGAAGCCTATCCTGTTTTGATGGAAGAAATAAATCAACTTAATTATTCAGACCAACTAAACCAAAAAGATTTATTATTTAAAAAACTTCATGAAGTTTCTTGGAATGAAATGCATAATATCAGTTCCTATTTTAAATTAGAAAAACAGAAATTATTATTTCACGAAATAAATGAAACAAACGCATACGCTATTATTTATTTTGATGCTTTTGGAGCCAGAGTACAACCTGATTTATGGACAGAATCCGTATTTAAAAACATGTTTTCGGCACTAAAACCCAACGGAGTTTTGGTAACGTATTCTGCAAAAGGAAGTGTACGTCGCGCCATGGAAGCGGTTGGGTTTACGGTAGAACGTTTGCCTGGACCACCAGGAAAAAGAGAAATGCTACGTGCTTTAAAATCGTAATAAGCATTTAAAATTTTAATCGCGATTATTTTGTTAAACCTTCCATAAATCATTAGCTTAAAGCATCATCATTTCGTAATTTTAGCAAAAAAAAATAATGCGAGTTTTAATCACAGGAGCAACTGGATTGATAGGTGGGGAAATAGTAAAGCTTTGTCATAAAAAAAAGATAAAAGTAAATTATTTAACAACTAGTAAATCAAAAATTGAGGTAGATGAAAATTACAAAGGATTTTATTGGAATCCCGAGAAAAATGAAATTGATAAATCATGTTTTAATGATGTTGACGCCATTATTCATTTAGCTGGCGCAACTGTATCTAAGCGATGGACACCTGAGTATAAAAAAGAAATTTTAGATAGTAGAATAGAAACTACGCGATTGTTATTTAATTCTTTAAAAGAAAATAGCCTTACAATAAATCATTTTATTTCTGCGAGTGCTATTGGTATTTACCCAGATTCCCTCACTAATTATTATGATGAATCTTTCAAAACCAACGAAACGTCATTTTTAAGTAAAGTTGTAAATGTATGGGAGCACGAGGCTGATGCATTTAAGGCATTAAAAATCAAAGTTTCTAAAGTGCGAATCGGCTTAGTTTTATCAAAAAATGGCGGGGCTCTACAGGAAATGGTTAAACCTATAAGAATGGGTTTGGGCGCCTCATTTGGTAGCGGCAATCAATGGCAATCTTGGATACATGTTTACGATTTGGCTAATCTGTTCGTTTATGTTTTAAATAATGAATTAGAAGGGGTTTTTAATGGTGTAGCCCCAAACCCAGTTACTAATAAAGAACTAACAAAGACTATTGCAAGCGTTTTACGTAAACCGTTATTTTTACCCAATATTCCTAAATTTTTTATGAAGTTAGTTTTAGGAGAAATGCATGTATTATTATTCGAAAGTCAGCGTGTAAGTTCTTTGAAAATTGAAAATAAAGGGTTTGACTTTAAATACCATCATTTACAACCCGCTTTACATAATTTATTGATATAGCCTCGATCCCTGCAAATAAATTAAAAATAAAAAAGCCACTTATTCCAAAATAAGTGACTTTAATAATTGTTAGTATAAAATATTAAGATTTGGCTGCTTTTACAGTAACTAGCAATTCAATATCATCGTTAATAAATTTATCTCCTAAATTGTCAAAAATAGATTTTGATCCATACTTTACGTTCCATTTTGTTCTATCAATAGTAAAAGCTTCACTAGAAAGTGTAATTGCTCCGTTCTCATTAGCTACTTTTACAGGAAATGTTACGTTGTTCTCAGCTTCTTTTAGCGATAAATTGCCCGAAAGCATCATTTTACCTTCAATTTCTTTTAATCCAGTAATAGTAAAACCGGCACTAGGATATTTTTCAACATCAAAAAAGTCAGGACTGCTTAAATGACCTTTAAGTTTAGCATTTCCTTCATCTTTTGCAGGAATATCTGTAACGGTAATAGATGTCATATCAATGATGAATGAACCACCAACAATGTTCCCGTTAGTTACATCTAGTGCGCCTCGTTCAATAGTAATGGTTCCATTATGAGACCCTGTAGGTTTAAATCCTTTCCACTCAATTGTTGAGGCTTCTTTATTTACAAAGTAAGTCTCTGTGCTTACAGTTTCTTCAACAGCTTCAGCGACAGTAGTATTAGCTTCTTTTGCTTTGTCTTTACAAGATGTAACAGAAATTATTAAAGCGGTAATAAATAAAATAGTTGTAAAATTCTTTTTCATTTTAAATGTTTTAGTGTTATTCATGTAAAATTACGCAAATAGTATCTCATTCAATAAAAAATGATAAGATGAATTTATGTGAAAATATTTTAATGACATTATGGCATTTTAATAATAATGGCAGTACTTTTGCCAACTTAATTTAGTATTGAAAAAACATAAGTTCAGCGATGAGTAAAAAGAATAAAAAAGAAGATATAGAAAAGGAAGAAGTTCAAACACCGCAAACTGAAACTGTTGAGGTTGAAGAATTAGAAGTGGAAGAACAAACGGTTGAAGAAAAGTTACAGGAAGAAGTGCAACAAGAAAAGGAAAAATTTTTACGTTTGTTTGCAGAGTTTGAAAATTATAAAAAACGCACATCTAGAGAACGTATTGAATTATTTTCAACAGCTAGTGAAGATGTGATGAAAACCTTGTTGCCAGTTCTTGATGATTTTGAGCGTGCTTTAAGTCATATTGAAGAAGATAAGGAAGCTGAAGAGTTAAGAAAAGGTGTTTTGTTAATCTATCAAAAGTTAATAACAACTTTAGAACAAAAAGGACTAAAACCAATAAAAATTGAAAAAGGTGATGTGTTTAATGCTGATAACCATGAAGCGATTACACAAATACCAGCGCCTACCGACGATTTAAAAGGAAAAATTATTGATGTTGTTGAAAAGGGATATCAGTTAGGAGATAAAATAATTCGTTTTCCAAAAGTTGTTATCGGACAATAAACCAAAAATATGGCAAAGAGAGATTATTACGAAATATTAGGTGTAAGTAAAGGTGCATCTACAGCCGAAATTAAAAAAGCTTATCGAAAAAAAGCTATTGAATTTCATCCCGATAAAAACCCAGATGACAAAGGAGCAGAGGCTAAATTTAAAGAAGCAGCTGAAGCTTACGAAGTTTTGAGTGATGCTGATAAAAAAGCACGATATGATCAATTTGGTCACCAGGCATTTGAAAATGGTGGCGGTGGCGGCTTTGGCGGCGGTGGCATGAATATGGATGATATTTTCAGTCAGTTTGGTGATATCTTTGGCGGTGGTGGTTTTAGTGGTGGTTTCTCAGGCTTTGGTGGCGGAGGTGGCCAGCGTCGTGTAAAAGGAAGTAATTTACGTATTCGCGTTAAATTGACTTTAGAAGAAATTGCCAACGGCATCGATAAAAAAGTAAAAGTAAAACGTAAAGTTCAAGCACCAGGAACAACATATAAAACATGTTCTACGTGTAACGGTTCAGGTCAAGTAACGCGAATTGCGAACACCATATTAGGTAGAATGCAAACTTCTGCACCTTGTAACGTTTGTGGTGGCGCGGGTCAAACCATAGATAAAAAACCAAGCGATGCCGATTCACAAGGATTAAAAGTTGCTGAAGAAACAGTTTCGATTAAAATTCCAGCTGGCGTTGTTGATGGTATGCAGCTAAAAGTTTCCGGTAAAGGAAATGAAGCACCAGGCAATGGCATATCTGGAGATTTAATTGTTGTTATTGAAGAAGAGCAACATGATAGATTGCAACGTGAAGGTGATAATTTACATTATGATTTATATATAAGTTACCCAGATGCGGTTTTAGGAACTTCAAAAGAAATAGATACGGTATCAGGTAAAGTGCGAATTAAAGTCGAAGCTGGCGTACAATCGGGAAAAATATTACGATTACGTGGTAAAGGCATCCCAAGTATTAATGGATATGGCAAAGGAGACCTTTTAGTGCATGTAAATGTATGGACGCCCAAAACATTAAATAAGCAACAAAAAGATTTTTTCGAAGCGATGCAAAATGATGAACATTTCGAGCCAAAACCAGAAAGTTCGGATAAATCATTTTTTGAAAAAGTAAAAGATATGTTTTCTTAAAAACAGTATAATTTTAGTTTAAAATCCGCTTTTTTAAAGCGGATTTTTCTATTTAAAAGCTAAAGATATCTAAGAGTTTTGCCGATAGTACAGAAAAAAAAACTATATTTGGGTATCACTAATTAACTTTAGTGATAATTTTTCTTTTTCATAGCAATTTTTTTCCCATCCTTAATTTATTAAGGGTGGGTTTTGTTTTTTAATGCAATTCTTACGTTTAAAAGTGCTTTTAATTTATAAAATATGTCAGTATTTATTCCCAAAGAATTAAGCATCTCACTTAACATTTAATATATTTACCAACTACATGTCAATTAAAAATTATTAATGAATAACTTATTAGAAGTTAATACTGTTTCTAAAAATTTCGGGGATTTTACAGCGTTGAATAACGTATCTATATCGGTACCTAAAGGAAGTATATTTGGATTGCTGGGACCAAACGGAGCTGGAAAAACAACCTTAATTCGTGTGATTAATCAAATTACAATGCCCGACTCTGGATCAGTGATTTTGGATGGCGACTTATTAAACGATTCACATATAAAGGATATTGGTTATTTACCTGAAGAACGCGGTTTGTATAAATCGATGAAGGTTGGTGAGCAAGCATTGTATTTAGCCCAATTAAAAGGATTAAGTAAAGCGGAAGCTAAAAGACGATTAAATTATTGGTTTGGGCGTTTAGAAATTGGCGATTGGTGGAACAAGAAAATACAAGAACTTTCAAAAGGGATGGCACAAAAAATACAGTTTATTGTAACTGTATTACATCAACCTAAATTATTGATTTTTGATGAGCCATTTTCGGGATTCGATCCTATTAATGCGAATTTAATCAAAGATGAAATTTTACGATTAAGGGAAGAAGGTGCAACGGTAATTTTTTCTACACACAGAATGGAGTCAGTTGAAGAACTATGTGATGATATTGCTTTAATACATAAATCGAATAAAATTCTTGATGGAAAGTTAGTCGAAGTAAAGCGCCGGTATAAAATAAATTCTTTCGAAGTCGGTATTCGAGCAATTAATAAGTCTGATTTAGAGCAAGAATTGTCTGAAAAATTCGAAGTTTCAAAAGCAAATTTTAAAACTTTGGAAGATGAACTAAAATTAAATATTAAATTAGGTTTATCTGATAAGCCAAACGATTTACTTAATTATTTAACATCAAAAGGAGAGGTGTCTCATTTTGTAGAATTAATACCAAGCGTGAACGATATATTTATTCAAACAGTGAAGAATAACTAATTTTATGAACCATTTACCACTTATTATAAAAAGAGAATATTTGACAAAGGTGAAAAATAAGTCATTTATTGTGATGACTATTTTAAGTCCAATAATAATGATAGCTCTTATTAGTGTTGTGGCGTATTTATCGCAATTAAATAATGACAAAGTTCGAACAATAATTGTTTTAGATGAGTCAGGTTTCGTTCAAAACACGTTTAAAAGCTCGGATAATACAATTTATAATGTGTTGACAAACATGTCGTTAGAAGATGCTAAGACTATTGTAAAAGAAACATTTTCTTACGGACTACTACATATAAATAAATCTGAAGATGTTGATGAAGTTGCTAATAGTATTAAATTTTATTCTGAAGAATCACCGTCTCTTACTTTAATTTCAAATTTAGAAAGTCAATTAGAAAAAAAACTCACAAACATAAAATTACAACAACAAGGGGTTGATGTTGAAATGATTAATGCATCAAAAATTTATATAGACATTGCGCAAGAAAGTTTTGAAGGTGAAAAAACTTCAAAAATAGATAGTGTTGTAAAATTAATATTTGGAGGTGCGGCTGGCTATTTATTGTTTATGTTTATTATTATTTACGGTAATATGATTATGCGTAGTGTTATTGAGGAAAAAACTAGCCGGATAATAGAGGTTATAATTTCTTCAGTTAAGCCAATACAACTTATGCTGGGTAAAATTATTGGTACTTCATTGGCTGGTATAACCCAGTTCGTTATTTGGATTATTTTAGGAGGTATTTTAATGACCGTTGTTTCGATGGTATTGGGAATTGATATGGCACAAATGCAAACGCCTCAGCAAGAAGTATTGCAACAAGCTATGGAAAATCCTGCTGTAAACTCACAAATTCAGGATTTAGTAAACGCATTTTATAATTTGCCAATTATAAATTTGATAATAGCTTTTATACTGTTTTTTATTGGCGGATATTTGTTGTACAGCTCGCTTTATGCGGCAATTGGAGCAGCGGTTGACAATGAAACTGATACGCAACAGTTTTTATTACCTATTATAATGCCTTTAATTTTGGCAGTTTATATTGGTATTTTTACAGTTATTGAAGACCCTCATGGAACAGTATCAACCGTGTTTTCATTTTTACCGTTAACATCACCGGTTGTAATGCTTATGAGAATTCCGTTTGGTGTACCTTTATGGCAACAATTAGTTTCTTTATTAATATTAATTGGTACCTTTATGTTTACGGTTTGGTTTGCCGCAAAAATATATCGAGTAGGTATTTTAATGTATGGTAAAAAACCGAGTTACAAGGAACTTATAAAATGGATTAAATATTAAAATGAATCAAAGCTTAGATAAAATAGAAGAACAAATTGCTGAGAGTTCGCTGTGGGAAAAATTGAGAATGTTACTCAATACACACTACGAATTTAGTAAAGATATAAGTATTTCAGTTAAGGATGTTTTGGTAATTATTTCTGTAATATTCGTAACAACTTTGCTGTTAAGATTACTTTTTAGACTTATTACAAGAAAGTTACCCGAAGATGATAAAACCAAATTTAATGTAGTATATGGCTATTTTAGATGGTTAATATATTTAGTTATATTACTTATAACAGTTCATGGCATAGGGGTTGATGTAACAGCCATATTTGCGGCTTCGGCGGCATTAATGATTGGTATTGGATTAGCTCTACAAACACTTTTTCAAGATATTATCTCTGGTGTTTTTATTCTTGTAGATCAAACAGTTCATGTTGGAGATATCATTGAATTAGATGGTAAAGTTGGGAGGGTAGAAGAGATTAAATTAAGAACCACAAGAGCTACAACTATTGATAATAAGGTTTTAATTATTCCAAACCATCTGTATTTAACAAATAGTTTATTTAATTGGACACAAAATGGCATTACAACGAGAGAAAGTGTTGAAGTAGGAGTAGCTTATGGAAGCGATGTGCAATTAGTAAAGAAGTTATTGTTACAAGCCGTTGATAGTCATCCTACAATATTAAAAGAACCTGCACCTTCTGTGCTATTTACAGATTTTGGAGATAGTGCTTTGCTATTCAAAGTAGCATTTACGCTAAACGATAGTTTTAATGTGCGTTTTCCACAAAGTGATATTCGATTTGAAATTGATAGATTGTTCCGAGAAAATAACGTCAGTATACCTTTTCCACAAAGAGATATTCATATTATCCAAAAGCTTGATGATAGTGTAAATCTTACATTAGCACAAACTAATCTAAATAAAAGTTTAGGTAAAGATTAATGATTTAAATTGATAATTGGAAAATCTAAATTCAGATTATGGTTTTTAGCAAGCGTGGATTAATTTTAGTTATTAGTTTATTTTTTATTTCCAATTTTGCCATAGCACAACTCAATGATTTAGCAAGGTTGGAATACTCATTTATTCCAAAAAGTAAATCTGAAGATCAATATACAAGATTGCGAGCACTCATAAATTTTCCCATTGAGGTTAAGAATGATGCTTATTTTATTATTGGTGCTGAGTACAATAGGATATTATTAAATTTAGAAGACGCTTACCCTTTTGATACATCTGCTTTAGATAAAATTCATGTTATAGATTTAAATATTGGTTATACATTTAAATTAAATGAAGCTTGGAGATTTGGTTTTAAATTTAACCCAAGAATAGCCTCAACTTTAACAATGCAGTTGTCATCAGATGATTATTTTATGAATGGCGGAATCTTTTTTATAGCAGATAGAACCAAAGATGCAGGATTAAAACGCCCATATCGATTAATATTAGGTTTAACATATAATGCTACAACAGGCTTGCCATTTCCTCTGCCTTTTGTAAGTTATTACAGAGCAATAAATGAGAAATGGAGTTTTAATGCTGGAGTACCAAAATCTAATTTAAAATATACATTTAATAAAAAAAATAATTTACAAGCTTTCATTGGCTTAGATGGATATTTAGCAAATTTGCAAGAACCATCAGTTATAAATGGTCAAAATGTAGATAATATTTCATTATCTGTGGCCGTTGGAGGATTTGGGTATGAATATTGCTTTACAAAACATTTAATAGCCTATTTATACACAGGGTATACGTTTAGATTAAATAATGTATTAAGAAATAAAGATCGAGACGAGGTTTATAAACTAGACGATGTAAATGCGTTTTATTTAAGAACCGGGTTAAAATTTAAAATATAATTATGTCAAGAATATTAGTAATAGAAGATGAAGCAGCCATTAGACGTGTGCTTGTAAAAATTCTTTCAGAAGAAAACGAAGCCTATCAAGTTGAAGACGTAGAAGATGGTTTGTTAGGTATTGAAAAAATTAAAAATGAGGATTACGATTTAATACTATGCGATATTAAAATGCCAAAAATGGACGGTGTTGAGGTATTAGAAGCAGTTAAGAAAATTAAACCAGAAATTCCTATTGTCATGATTTCAGGTCATGGCGATTTGGATACAGCAGTAAACACTATGCGTTTAGGAGCATTTGATTATATCTCTAAACCGCCCGATTTAAACCGTCTTTTAAATACAGTTCGTAATGCTTTAGATAGAAAAGAATTAGTCGTAGAGAACAAAATTCTAAAAAAGAAAGTAAGTAAAAAATACGAAATGATTGGAGAGAGTAAAGCAATCTCTCAAATTAAAGATATTATTGACAAAGTAGCACCAACTGATGCACGTGTCTTAATAACAGGTCCGAATGGAACTGGAAAGGAGCTCGTTGCACATTGGTTACACGAAAAAAGTGTTCGAGCAAAAGGTCCGATGATTGAAGTAAATTGTGCAGCTATCCCATCGGAGCTGATTGAAAGTGAGCTTTTCGGCCATGTAAAGGGAGCCTTTACAAGTGCTGCGAAAGATAGAGCTGGTAAATTTGAAGCTGCTAATGGCGGTACTATATTTTTAGATGAAATAGGCGATATGAGCCTATCTGCTCAAGCTAAAGTTTTGCGAGCTCTACAGGAAAGTAGAATACAACGCGTTGGAAGCGATAGAGATATTAAAGTGGATGTACGTGTTATAGCAGCAACCAATAAAAATTTGAAAAAAGAAATTGAAAAAGGCAAGTTTCGTGAAGATTTATATCACCGACTAGCGGTTATATTAATAAACGTACCAGCTTTAAATGATAGGCGAGAAGATATTCCATTATTAATAAATCATTTTTCGGCTAAAATTTCAGAAGAACAAGGCACAGCTAAAAAGTCGTTTTCAGAAAAAGCCGTTAAGTTACTTCAAGAGTATGATTGGACCGGAAATATTAGAGAGCTCCGTAACGTAATAGAACGTTTAATTATTTTAGGAAACACAGAGGTAAGTGAACAAGATGTAAAAGCGTTTGCAAGTAAATAAAAAAAAGCCTCCATTTATGAAGGCTTTTTTTAATTAGCACACAAACTAAGCTGATCTAAATAGTTAGAAGCTAATATTCTAATATTGTTGTTATAATGATTTTTTATATCGCTAAAATCTCGATCTGAATAATCTTGAGAGCCACTTTCATCTTTTATAAATTCATGATTGCAATCGCAAACCTTTAAAGCTTCATTATAGGACTTAATATTTGATGAAATAGCTTTTTTATAAGAAAGTATTAATTCTTTCTTTTTCAAATTTAATACTTCTATTTTTTGAAGCGCCATTTTTGTTTTTAATTGAGCTTCCTTAAGTTTTAAAGCTTCTTGCTGTTGATGTAAAAGTAATTGCTCATTTTGTAAATCACTTAGCTCTGTGTTTTCGGAAGACAAATTATTGCTTTTGCTTGCACATTTATCAATTTCTATAACACATTCTTTACTAATATCTCTGGCACGTTTTACGTAAAAACGACCATCTTCATAGGTTTCAACATCTTCAACTTTCGCTAATAATTCAAAGCTTTTGTTGGCTAATTTTAAAGCGGTTTCACAACCGCATGTGGTCAATGTTTTTTTAGAGAGTTTAAAAGATTCGAGAGAGCGGTTGGCATAATATTTTAAGTGACTTATATTATTTGAATCATAAGCATCCTTAACATGCGAATAAGCATTTACTAAATATGAATTTGCATCATCACAATTTGACTGCGCATTTATAAAGAAAGAAGTTATTAATAAGATAAATAGGTGGTAGGTTTTCATGAAATTGGGGTTAGATTTAAAAAGTAGTTTTGGCTAATGTATTAAAAACATTAGATACTGGAGTGCCGTTCGTCGAAATTATGGATTTACTATATTTATAGAATATTAAAATATAAATTAGCGTAAAAATTAAAATCAATGCGAAAAGACGATTATAAGGTAACTTCAAACATATCTTTAAAAAATTCAACCACAAAAGTTGTTATTGAAAATGCAGATAAAGAGCTAAAAAAAATAAGAAAAAAGTTAGGAGATATACAAAACACAATGTATGCACATAATAAATATGCCGTATTGGTGTGTTTACAAGGTATGGATACCTCTGGAAAAGATAGTTTAGTGCGCGAAGTGTTTAAAGATTTTAATGTACGCGGAGTAGAAGTGCATAGTTTTAAGGTGCCCACAGAGTTAGAATTGAGTCACGATTACCTTTGGAGGCATTATATAGCACTTCCAGAACGCGGGCGGTTCGGTGTTTTTAATAGAACACATTACGAAAATGTTTTAGTTACACGTGTGCATCCAAGTTACATTCTAGGAGAAAATATACCTACGGTAAATTCCATCGATGATGTAAATGATGCATTTTGGGATAAACGATTCGAACAAATAAATAATTTTGAAAAACACATTGCAGAAAACGGAACTTTAATTTTTAAATTCTTTTTAAACCTCTCAAAAACAGAACAAAAAAACAGATTATTACGAAGATTAAGAAAGCAAGAAAAAAATTGGAAATTCTCTCCCAGCGATTTAAAAGAACGTAAATTATGGGATAAATATCAAGAATACTATGAAGAGGCAATAAATAGAACATCGAAACCGCATGCCAGGTGGTATAACATTCCTGCAGACGATAAACCAACAGCTCGTTATTTAGTTGCAAAAACTATGTACGATGTATTAAGTAAATACACCGATATAAAAGAGCCGGAGCTGGATGATGATATAAAAGCAAATCTTGAATTATATAAGCAACAATTAAATAAGGAATAGGTTTTGGACGTTTTAACACGCTTTCCGTTATATCTTTTTTTCGTGCCTCAAAAAAGGATGCCACTTCAATCGTTAACGCATAAAAGTCAAATTCTTAACACAATTTTAAGTTTCAGGTTTACTATCAGCAAAACATAAATAGTATCTTTAAAATTCATAAAAATATAAATGAAAAAAATAATAATTATAGCATTAGCTTTAAGTTCAATTATCACTTTTTCTCAAAATGATGAGGAAGTAATAAAAACAATATATAAACAATCATTAACCAACGGAAAGAGTTATGATTGGTTAAATCATTTATCCAATCAGATAGGGAGCAGGTTATCAGGCTCTTTAGGGGCAGAAAAAGCAGTAGCCTATACAAAGGTAGAACTCGAAAAATTAGGGTTAGATAAAGTGTGGCTGCAACCGGTAATGGTACCAAGATGGATAAGAGGTGCGAAAGAATTTGCATTTATTGAAACAAGTCCCGGCAAAACTACCAACGTTAATATATGCGCACTGGGAGGTTCAGTTGCAACACCTGCATTGGGTTTAAAAGCAAGTGTTGTTGAGGTTCAAAATTTTGAAGAATTAGAAAAACTTGGAAAAGAAAATATAGAAGGTAAAATCGTATTTTACAATCGCCCGATGCAAGCCGATTTAATTCTCACGTTTGAAGCTTATGGTGGTTGTGTTAATCAAAGATATCAAGGAGCAATTGAAGCTGCAAAATATGGTGCAGTTGGAGTGATTGTTCGATCAATGAATTTAAGGTTAGACGATTTACCACATACTGGTAGCATGACATATGATGATTTACCTGTTGAAAAACGCATTCCTTCTGCTGCAATAAGTACCAATGATGCAGAATTATTAAGTGCTATGCTTAAACTAGATAATTCTACAAAATTCTATTTTAAGCAAAGTTGTAAACAACTTAAAGATGTACAATCATATAATGTTATTGGTCAAATAACAGGGAGTGAATTTCCTAATGAATATATGGTAGTTGGAGGTCATTTAGATTCTTGGGATTTAGGAGATGGATCTCATGATGACGGTGCCGGTGTTGTACAATCTATGGATGTGTTACGTTTACTTAAAGAATCTGGTATTAAGCCTAAGCGCAGTATTAGAGTTGTGTTATTTATGAATGAAGAAAATGGTTTACGAGGTGGGAATAAATATGCTGAAGTTGCTAAACAAAAAAACGAAAACCATGTATTTGCTTTGGAAAGTGATTCTGGCGGCTTTACACCACGCGGTTTTAGTTTTGATTGTAATGATGCTAGTTTTGAGCAAGTTTTAAATTGGAAACCATTATTCAAACCATATTTAATCCATTATTTTGAGAAAGGTGGAAGTGGTGCTGATGTTGGTCCTTTGAAAACCGAATCGAATGTGTTGGCAGGTTTACGTCCAGATAGTCAGCGTTATTTCGACCATCATCACGCTAGTAATGATACGTTTGATGCTGTTAATAAAAGAGAGTTGGAATTAGGAGCAGCAACAATGACGGCTTTAGTGTATTTATTTGATAAATATGGAATAAACCCTATAAATAGCCCAAATAACATCAAAAAATAAAAACAATTAATTAATGAAATATCTATCGATACTATTCGTCTTAATTATAACAACATCTACTATTGCACAAAGCGAAGATAGTTTACCCTATTATATAATTCCTCAGTATCCAGAAACTTATACTTCAGGAACTGTTTTAGCACGAATGATGGATGGATTAGGATTCCGGTATTATTGGTCTACAGAAGGGTTAAGACCAGAAGATTTAAATTATAAACCTAGCGAATCGGGTCGAACAAGTGCCGAAACTATTGACCATATATACGGGCTCTCCAATTTTATTCTTAATAATATTTCTTCAGAAAAAAGTAGCGACAAGGATGAAAAACTAACTTTTGAGGAAAAACGAAAAAGAACTTTATTAAATATACAAGAAGCTTCTGATATATTTAAAACAACGGACGACATATCGAGTTTTGATAATGATAGATTTCCGTTTTGGAATATTATTAATGGACCAATTGCTGATGCTTTATGGCATTGCGGTCAGGTTGTTATGTTAAGGCGAGCATCAGGTAATCCTTTTAATTCTGAGGTCAGTGTATTTCGAGGTAAAATAAAGGAATAACTTTACAAGTAACTTAACCACCATTTATCTTTATTGTTTTGCTTGTATTTATCAAACTTTTTGCAAATACGATAAAGAAAAAGAATTACGCCTATCCAAACCAAATACACAAAAGCAAGGCTCAATCCATATCCTTTTAACAACGGATCTTCTGTAACCCAATTTTTTAAAACCATTTTTTCCCAACCAAAACCTGAAAGCTCAGAATAAAGTAAAGCTAAAACATGAATTAAATAAATATGAATGATGTAGTAGAAAAATGGTACTCTTCCAAAAACTTTAAAAAAATCTGACAGTCTGCTTTTTAGCTTCTCTGAATTAGCTAGAAAAATAAATGTAAAACCTAAAGTCATCAATAAATATGTTAATGAAGGAGGATATTTTGCAGGATTAAAAAATGAAATCAAATCTTGTGAAAGGTTTTCATAATTTTTCCATGAGATAAGATTACCGTAAACATTTGTAAACCTTAATGCTATAAATAAGGCTAGAGAAGCTAATCCTAAATTATTGAACATTCTTTTTCTTTTGTTGGCATTAAAAGAAACATTGTAAAATTCTCCAAAATAATAACCCAATGACATAACAGCAACCCAAGGAATAAGAGGATATACCGCCATAAGCTTATAACCATGTCCTAAATCAAAAAACGCAAATTCATGAAGTATAGCCCATAATAAACTACCTTCAAAATGAATGGAATCTAATAAGTTATGACCAAAAATTAATACACAACTAAAAATTAAAATAAAGCGTCTTGGTAACCAAATTAGTCCTGCCAATGCAATCATACTTATTCCTAAAACCCAAATAACAAGCAAGCCTAGGTTTGAAAAAGAAACATCGAAAAACCATGCAAAATTCACTATGGTCATTTCAATAAAAACTAACCATAGACCACGTTTTATTAAAAAGCTAGATAATTCTTTTTTAGCCTTTCTTTTACTTATCATAAAAGCAGAGATACCAGCTAAAAAACTAAATGCCGGTGCACAAAAATGAGTAATCCAACGGGTAAAAAACATGGGAATGTTACTTTGTATTGGATCTTCAGGGCTAAATAAGAAAGAATCATAATGAAAATAATCTCGTGTATGGTCAAGTGCCATAAGCACCATTACTAAACCTTTTAATATATCGATTGATTGTATTCTTCCTAATTTAACTTCTGTCATAATTATATAAGGTTATAGTGATTAAAATTGAAAATAAATAAATTGTTCACCACTTCCTTGTGCAATAATTATTAGAAAAAACATAATAGCCCAGACTATGCCCAAAACCCATGATGGTGTTTTTAAAGATACTTCTTTCATAGAAGTATTTCTCATCACCCAATGGCACAAAAACAAAACACCTATTACAATTGATACTTTTACAACATCAAACGCTTGAAGAATTTTTACTCCATCTGAATTTACATAAAACATAGATTTAATCATATTCCAGGCAGTTTTAAACTCTCGTGCTCTAAAAAACACCCAAGTTATGTTTACACAGGTAAAAGTTAAAAAAGCTAAAAATATTCCGTTCCATTTAGTGATTTTAAAGGGTATATATTGCCTTTGCAGTCGTTCTAAAATTAAATAAGTTCCATGTAAACCACCCCAGACCATGAATGTCCATGCAGCACCGTGCCATAATCCACCCAATAGCATAGTAATCATTAAGGCCGCGTACATTCTAGTTATTCCGAATCGATTTC
The DNA here is from genome assembly GCF_013001275.1 of Flaviramulus sp. Taxonomy (GTDB): domain Bacteria; phylum Bacteroidota; class Bacteroidia; order Flavobacteriales; family Flavobacteriaceae; genus JABDMV01. The sequence goes on along the minus strand of NZ_JABDMV010000117.1, from coordinate 1,318 downwards.
CACCCAAAGGAATGTATAAATAATCCTTTAACCATGATGATAGAGAAATATGCCAACGTTTCCATAAATCTGAAAAACCAAGAGCCGCATAAGGATATCTAAAGTTATCTGGTAAAATTATTCCGAGCATTAGCGCAATACCAATGGCACATGTTGAATACCCCGCAAAGTCAAAAAATATTTGTCCTGAAAAAGCGATGGTTCCAATCCATGCATCCATGCCGTGTAATATTTTATCAGAACTAAAAACCGCATCGGATGTACCTGCTAACAAAGTATCGGCCATTACAACTTTTTGAAATAAGCCAATGGTTAATAAAAATAATCCCCATATAAACTGATTCGCAGTAGCTTTCTTTTCCTCGTAAAACTGAGTTATTAAATCTTTTGCTCGTACAATTGGTCCTGCCACTAATTGCGGAAAGAATGTTACATAAAGAGCAAAATCTAAAAACGTTTTTGCTGGTTTTATTTTTCGCTTGTACATATCTATTGTATATGACATGGTTTGAAATGTATAAAACGAAATTCCCATTGGTAAAATAATATCCATAGGTTGCGCTTGAAAATCAATTCCAACAGCATTTAATAAGGCAACAAAGTTTTCAAGTAAAAAATCGCCGTATTTAAAAAACGCTAGAAATCCAAGATTAACAAACATGCTTAAAAGCAACCACATTTTTCTTTTTTTCTGATTTTCTTCAACAGCTAATTTTTTTCCAGCAGTCCAGTCAACGATAGTCGAAATCCAAAGTAATATTACTAAAGGTGGATTCCAGAGCCCATAAAAAATATAACTTGCCAGTAATAACATTCTTTTTTTACCTGTCCAGCTAAAAAATTTTAAATAATAGAGCGATAAAACTATTACCAAGAACACAACGAAACTTAATGAGTTGAATAGCATAATTAGTTGGTTTTAGAGTTAGAAATTACACCATCAGATTTCATAATCCTAATAAGTTCTCTTGTGAAAAACTGTGCATCTTTTACTGCCAAATGTGACCATTCTGGCAAAAATAAATTTTGAAATTGCTCATAATCATGATAATTATATCCTTTCGCACCCGACTTTTCAACAAGAACATCCCAAAATTGTTCTCTTGGAAAACCATGACTTTCAACATCTTTAAACATACCAGAGGAAGGACATCTAACATAAATTAAGTTACCGCCTTTTTCAATAAATTTTTTAGCTAATTCAGAAAAGCCCGAAATAGTACCATCCCTATCAGGTGGCGGAAAATCTCCAGACAAGATTGTTTTCCAAACAAATTTTACCGTATTCGCATAAGCAGTATCTATTTCCATTCGTTTG
>NZ_JABDMV010000114.1 GCF_013001275.1 Flaviramulus sp. | reverse complement strand
CGGGCTACGACCCTGTTCCTGAAAAGGATGCCAACTAAAAATTTCAACAAGCTATTTTTTATTATCATTTCTTATCCTCAACATTGTTGTAAATATATTTTTTCCTATTAAACTATATTTTTCACTTTTGAATGTGTGAATTTGTTGTAATTTACAAAGTCTAAAACCAATTATAATGAAATTAAGATATTCGCTTATCTTTAGTGTAACAATGCTGCTTTTTCTAATTATTTCCTGCTCTCATCCAAAAAAGGAATTTGCTACGATGCTTATTTATGGTGGCACAATTTATACGGTAGATTCTACTCAAAATACGGTAGAAGCTGTGGCTACAAAAAATAACAATATTATTTTTGCTGGGAGGCTATCAGAAGCTGAACAATTTAAAAACGACGACACAAAACTTATTAATTTAGAAGGAAAAACAATGACGCCTGGACTAATTGAAGGTCATGGTCATTTTATGGGTTTAGGTTATAATGAATTAAATCTAGATTTAATGGGCACGAAAAGCTATCAAGATATTATTGATGCTGTTGCAGAACGTGTAAAAACTACGAAACCTGGAGAATGGATTATAGGAAGAGGCTGGCACCAAAGTAAATGGGATAGCATGCCGGCTGGTACAGTTAAAGGTTTTCAAACACACCATAGACTAAGTGACGTATCGCCAGATAACCCTGTTTACTTAACGCATGCTAGTGGTCATGCAGGGTTTGCAAACGCCAAGGCTATGGAAATTGCCGGTTTGCAAGCATTAGCAACCGAGGGCATTAAAAAATTTGACACCAAAGGAGGGGAAGTTGTTCTAGATGAATTTGGTAGACCAACAGGAATTTTTAATGAACGCTCGCAAACTTTAATTTATAATTTTATACCAGATAAAACAATTGAAACAGACGTTCAGGCTTTTAATTTAGCTGTTAAAGCGTGCCATAAAAATGGTATTACCAGTTTTCATGATGCTGGCATACCACGAAAAACTATTGCGCTTTATGAAAGAATGAAATTAGCAGGTAATATGAATATTAGGCTTTATGTTATGCTTACCGGTTGGGATAAAGAATTGCTTAATGAATGGTATGCAAAAGGCCCTTTTGTAGATCCGGAACACCTATTAACTATACGGTCTGTAAAATTAAACTGCGATGGTGCTTTAGGTTCTCGTGGCGCGTGGTTACTGGAACCTTATACCGATAGACCCGATCATTTTGGTCATGAAACGCTTCCTATGGATTTTGTAAAACAAACGGCTTCAGATGGTCTTGAAAACGGGTTTCAAGTATGCGCACACGCTATTGGAGATCGGGCAAATAAAGAAATTCTTGACAGATATCAACTAGCATTTAGTAAAAAGCCAGAGAAAGCTACCGATCACCGGTATAGAATAGAACACGCACAGCATTTACACCCTGATGATATACCTCGTTTTTCCGAATTAGGTGTTATTCCGGCCATGCAAGCGATACACATGTCTTCTGATAGACCATGGGCCATTGACCGATTAGGAGAAAAGCGTATTAAAGAAGGTGCTTATATGTGGCAAGCTTTACTGCAAAGTGGAATCCCTATTGTTAATGGAACCGATGTTCCTGTTGAACCACTTAACCCTATAGCCAGTTTTTATGCTAGTGTGAGTAGAAAAACACTAAAAGGTTTGCCTGAAGGTGGTTATGAGCCTGAGCAAAAAATGACAAGGGAACAAGCATTAAAATCATATACTTTAGATGCTGCTTATGGTGCGTTTGAAGAGCATATTAAAGGGTCAATAAGTACCGGTAAACTAGCAGATTTTACTATTTATAGTCAAGATATACTGACTGTAAAAGAAGAAAACCTATTAAATACTCAAATTGTCATGACTATTTTTGATGGTAAAGTGGTCTATACGTTAAATGAGTAGACCAAATGATTAACAACAATTTGGTTGACTAATTAAATAATTATTCCTTGGTAGGAATCTGCTTTAAAATCTCCAAAACAAATTTCCAATATTTTTTTACTGATGATATTTGAGCGCGTTCGTCTGGTGAGTGTGCGCCTTTAATATTTGGGCCAAAACTAATCATGTCCATTTCCGGGTAATTTTGCCCAAGAATACCACATTCTAATCCTGCATGGCATGCCGCTACGTTTGGCTTTTCGCCATTTAAATCTTCGTACAAATTAGTCATTACTTTTAAAATAGCAGAATCCATATTGGGTGCCCAACCCGGATAATCTCCTGAAAATTCTACTTCGCATCCTGTTAATTCAAAGGTCGCTCGCAAAGTATTCGCCAAATCCATTTTTGAACTCTCTACCGATGAGCGCGTTAAACAACCAATATGAATCTTACCATCTTTTATTATAACTCTCGCTAAATTATTTGATGTTTCTACCAAATCGGGAATATCAGCACTCATTCTGTAAACCCCGTTTAAAGCAGCATATAAAGCTCGTGTAACCCCTTCTTGAACACCCAAATCCATAATTTTTTTAGGCGTGCCTGTTGCGATTACACTAATATCCAACTCGGGTTCCATCGTTTTTAATTCCTTTTTTATTGCCGTAGAAATTAATGCCATTTCTAATAAAAAAGCGTCTTCATGAATGGCATCTATGGCCACTACAGCATTACTTTCACGCGGAATAGCATTACGTAAACTACCGCCATCAATCTCGGAAATTCGTAATCCGAAGTTTTCAAAACCATCAAATAATATACGGTTCATGATTTTATTGGCGTTTCCTAATCCTTCGTGTATTTGCATCCCAGAATGCCCACCTTGTAAGCCTTTTACAGAAATTTTATAACCAATTTTAAATTCTGGTGTTTCTTCTTCGTTGTATTCTCGTGTGGCTGTAACATCAATTCCTCCGGCGCACCCTACGCCTATTTCATCATCTT
>NZ_JABDMV010000069.1 GCF_013001275.1 Flaviramulus sp. | reverse complement strand
CTTGTAAATATTGATCTGTATCAGGATTATTACTTATTTCTGTATTAAAATTAGTGGTGTTTCCCGTTTCAGCGATGTTTTTAATTCCGTTTGTCGCAGGTGCAATAACTCCAAATTTCAATATATCATTAGGGTTCTTATGAGTCGCTCCTGCTAAAGGAGACCAATGAGGATCAGATGGAATAGATGTATGGTCTCCAGCGTTCCATATTGTACTTACCGTTATTGTATAATTTGCAGTACTTTGTGCAAAACCTAATGAGCAAACAAAAAAAGATAAAAGAAGTGTAATTTTTTGCATAATAATACATTGAAAGATTAATAGTATTAATTAATGTGTCGATATATGTTTTTTAAACTTACATTCTTAAAAATATTAGTATTTTTATCAACCTATTTTTAAGGATGCTAAGACAAGTAAAAATTATAGAATGCCCACGTGATGCTATGCAAGGAATAAAGCAATTTATACCTACGGAGGAGAAAGTACAATACATTCAATCGTTGTTACGTGTGGGTTTTGATACTATTGATTTTGGCAGTTTTGTGTCACCAAAAGCAATTCCACAAATGGTTGATACTGCCGAAGTATTATCACAATTAGATTTAAGTAAAACTAGGAGTAAACTTTTGGCAATAATCGCTAATACAAGAGGAGCCGTGGATGCTTGTAAGCATGAAGAAATAAATTATTTGGGGTATCCATTTTCAATTTCTGAAAATTTTCAAATGCGTAATACACATAAAACTATTACGCAATCTGTTGAAGCATTACCCGAAATTTTGGAAGTCGCAGATAAATCAAAAAAGGAAGTTGTTGTTTATATTTCGATGGGCTTCGGAAACCCATATGGAGACCCTTGGAACGTTGACATTGTTGGTGAATGGACGGAAAAATTGGCAAAAATGGGCGTAAAAATTTTATCGTTGAGTGATACAGTCGGAACATCAAATCCTGAAAGTATTAAATATCTATTCTCTAATTTAATTCCTAAATATCCTGAAATAGAATTTGGGGCACATTTGCATACAACACCTAGTACTTGGTTCGAAAAAGTAGATGCTGCGTTTAAAGCTGGATGTAATCGTTTTGACGGTGCCATACAGGGGTTTGGAGGTTGCCCAATGGCAAAAGATGAATTGACGGGTAATATGCCAACTGAAAAACTATTGTCATACATCACTACCAATAAGTCAAATACTTTAAACGCTCTTAGTTTTGAAAGTGCTTATAATGAAGCTTCTAAAATTTTCAACAAATACCATTAAATTTTTCCATTATAACTTGTTGAATTTCATTTAGATAATTGTTAGTTAATTAGTTTATTTAAAATTAATCTAAATAAAATTTGTCTATCTATTTATGTGTTTTATATTTGCGGCTTCAATCAAGCTATTATTTATAATAAGTCTAAATAAAAAAGAAGTCAATATTAAAATGAAAAGATTAATCATACTTTTATCAATCTTAGTAGCTTCAATTTCGAGTGCTCAAATATTACAAGATTCAATTACATTCGACCCTCAAAAACAATTAAATGCTGCCCAACGTATCCTTTCAGGAAATTACGGTAAAGCAGTTACCGTTGGCGCTTATGGAGAGGTGACCTATAATCAACCAGAAGCTTTAAATGGTGAATTAGATGTACAACGTTTAGTCTTGCTTTTTGGATATAAATTTAATGAAAAAACACAGTTTGTAACAGAAATAGAATTCGAGCATGTAGAAGAAGTATTTATTGAGCAGGCGTTTGTGAATTATAATGTAGGTCCAAATGTAAACCTACGTGGTGGTTTAATGTTAGTTCCAATGGGTATTACTAACGAATTCCATGAACCGACAACATTTAATGGTGTTGAAAGACCGGCAATTGATAACGTTATTATCCCGACTACATGGAGAGAAATAGGTTTTGGTGTATCCGGTAGATTCAATAACTTATCCTTAGGGTATCAGGCTTACATTTTTAACGGTTTCAAATCAACTGCTTTCGATGGTGAAGGTGGTGTAAGTGGTTATTTAAAAGGTTCAAATGGTTTACGTGGAGGTCGTCAAAAAGCTATTCAGTCAACCATAGATAGTCCTACACTGTCCATGAAATTTGATTATTATGGTATTCCAGGATTGCGGTTAGGTCTTTCTGGATATTTTGGTAACACACAAGCTGAAGACGATGTAGAAGAAATTGATGGTGCTAATATTGGTATATCAATGATAGGATTAGATGCCCGTTACGCTTTACACCGTTTTACAGCACGCGGACAGTATGTTCATGGTTCATTATCTGGTACAGAGGCATACAATAATTTAACTGGAAAAGATTTAGGCAGTGAGTTACTAGGGTGGTATTTAGAGGCTGCTTATAACTTATTGACACAAGAAAAGTCACAGCGTTTATTTGCTTTTTTACGATATGAAAAGTACGATACCCATTCAGATACAGACGGTGTTTTAGTAAGAAACGATGCTTATAACCGTAACGATTTAACAACAGGGTTAAGTTACCATATTGCACCTGGAGTTGTGCTAAAAGGTGATTACCAATTTAGGGGCAATGGCGTTTCTAGTAGCAATGTTGCGAATAGATTAAATTTCGGAATAGGCGTTTGGTTCTAAAATATTCTGTGTGTTACCCAAGGGTAGTGCTTTGCGCACTCGTTTTTTTCTAAGGTCACAAAAAGAGCTCAAACCTTGCTTCAATCCCTAATGCTATGCCTAGGCGATTGCTAAAAAAATCCTTGTTAAATGTCGATTTGGCATTTTACTTGTAAGAACAATAAAAAATAATACTTTTGCATCATGCTTTATAAACAGGTTTTATTAATAATTTCAGCTTTTATCATGATGATTTTTGGTTTGCCCCAAAACCTTCAGAAAAAAGTAAATAAAGAGATTGTAAAAACCTATAATGTTGAAAATTTTAATTTTACTGAAGTTTTAATTGATTCAGATTTAGCAAAAGGGTTACCTTCAAAATTCGAAGACAAAAATCTATTTAAAATTGAAGCTATTGGCAACCTTTTGGGTTATGCTTACTTATCGAAGGCACCAAGTAAAACGGCACAGTTCGATTATTTAGTTTTACTTGATAAGGATTTAATTGTTTTAAAAACTAAAGTTATTGCATATAGAGAAGAGTATGGCGGTGAAATTGGAAGCACACGTTGGTTAAAACAATTTATAGGCAAAAAAGGAGGAGACCAATTAAAACTTGGCGATAATATTGTTGCTATTTCTGGGGCGACCATTTCAGTACGGTCCATGACAAACGCCATGAACGATTTCTTGAAATCTTTAAAAATTCTTCAAAATAAAAATATTTTGTAAATGGAAATCAACGGATTAATAATTACACTTCCTAAAGAAATTAAGCTGTTAATAGGCGCATTTATTATCGTGTTAAGTATTGGGTTTTATACGGGTTTATTATTTGTTAGCGAAACGTCTTCAGCAAATCCAAAGGGTATCGAACAACGGTATTTAGGAAATGAAGACGATGAAGAGGCTGAGGTAATGCGCTTTAAAAAAAGTGATCAAGAAATGCTTACTTTAGTTCATAACCATATTCTTTCTATGTCCATAATTTTCTTTATGGTAGGAGGAATTGTTTCTATTACTAAACTTAATAAAAAGCTAAAACTATTTTTAATTGTCGAACCTTTTGTTTCTGTAATACTAACATTTGGCGGACTGTATTTATTATGGAAAGGGATGTTTTGGATGACATACATCGTTATGATTTCAGGTATATTAATGACACTAACCTTTGCCATTTCAACAGTAATTATATTAATACAACTCTTTCAAAGAAGAAAGTGATATTAAAATTGCCGTATTTTTAACTTATGATACGATGGATTATTTTCTTTAATATCGTCCTATATACCAATATTTTTTATGCTAAAGAGTGGAAAAGCTTAAAAGCGTACCAATTAGCGACTCAAAACAAAACTTTACTTTCTTCGGATTGGTTGAAAAGTGATCGAACAAAAAATACAACTACATGGAAAAACGCAAACGTATTTAACTTAATAAATAAATTACCCCAAGAATATACCAATATTGTTCAAAGAAGAGATTTTTATAAATGGATGTATGTTGCATTAGAATTAAGGGAACACGAAGTGATTTGGGTAAAAATGGCACATTTTATTTCCAAAAAAATGCACTTAATTGAGGTTTTTCCGTATTCAATATTCACAAAAAAATTAATTAAAACGTATGTATTCCAGGGGAGCGAGATTGTTTTTAATGGCGCGTTTATAGAGTTAAAAAGAATATATCATTCTCAGTCAATTATTAAAAATGAAAAAGCTTTAGAATGGGACAAAGCAATGTTACGCCAAGAGCAATTTCTTTGGATACAACCTATTTACAATCAAATGGATTCTAAAAATTCAACAATTATAAGGCATATTTTGCAAAGAAAGTTTCCGTATTGTTTAGTTGTGCCTAAATCCATTCAATTTAGAGAAGATATTTCAAAACCAGAAGGGCGTTACAACTAAGCTTTAAAAATACTAAGGCCATTTATTAAAAGTAGATATGGTTTATAACATTTTAACTTAGATATAAGTTGTATATTTGCACGCAATTATAACTGTAATTGCATCATGACTGCACACGATAACAAAATAGTAGGAGAGGGGCTTACCTACGACGACGTATTACTAGTACCAGCTTTTTCTGAAGTGCTTCCACGCGAAGTAAATATTCAAACAAAATTCACAAGAAACATAAACATTAACGTGCCAATTATTTCGGCGGCAATGGATACGGTAACCGAAAGTAAAATGGCAATTGCGATGGCACAAGAAGGAGGCATTGGTGTTTTGCATAAAAACATGTCAATTGAAGCACAAGCTTTAAAAGTGAGAAAAGTTAAACGTGCTGAAAGTGGTATGATTATAGACCCCGTAACGCTACCGCTAACCGCAACAGTAAAAGATGCCAAACAAAACATGAAGGAGCATGGCATTGGTGGTATTCCTATTGTTGATAAAGAAGGTGCATTAAAGGGTATTGTAACCAATCGTGACTTACGTTTTGAAATTGAAAACAACAGACCTATTACAGAACTTATGACGAGTGAGAATCTAGTAACGGCCTCTGTTGGGACCTCATTACAAGACGCCGAAAAAATTCTCCAACAGTATAAAATTGAAAAACTATTAATTGTTGATGATAATTTTAAACTATCAGGATTAATCACTTTTAGGGATATAACAAAACTCAGCCAAAAACCCAATGCAAATAAAGATAATTATGGGCGTTTGCGCGTTGCTGCAGCTATAGGTGTTACTGGTGATGCTGTTGAGCGAGCAGAAGCTTTGGTGAAAGCAGGTGTTGATGCTGTGGTTATCGATACCGCGCATGGTCACACAAAAGGAGTGGTAAGTGTTTTAAAAGAAATAAAAGCTAAATTCCCTAAGCTAGATGTTGTAGTAGGAAATATAGCGACTGGTACAGCTGCAAAATATTTGGTTGAAGCTGGAGCCGATGCTGTAAAAGTTGGAATAGGTCCAGGTTCTATTTGTACTACAAGAGTAGTTGCCGGTGTTGGCTTTCCACAATTTTCGGCTGTGTTGGAAGTTGCTGCGGCTATAAAAGGAAGTGGTGTTCCTGTAATCGCAGATGGTGGAATACGTTATACAGGAGATATTCCAAAAGCAATTGCCGCTGGAGCGGATACCGTGATGTTAGGCTCACTTTTAGCAGGAACTAAAGAATCACCAGGTGAGACTATAATTTACGAAGGGCGAAAATTTAAATCTTATCGAGGAATGGGTTCTGTTGAAGCCATGAAGCAAGGTAGTAAAGACCGATATTTTCAAGATGTTGAAGATGATATTAAAAAACTAGTACCAGAAGGTATTGTGGGACGTGTGCCTTATAAAGGTGATTTGTATGAAAGTATTCATCAATTTATTGGTGGCTTACGGGCCGGAATGGGATATTGTGGCGCCAAAGATATTGAGACATTAAAAGAAACAGGGCAATTTGTACAAATCACGGCCAGTGGAATAAATGAAAGCCATCCACATGATGTAACAATTACAAAAGAATCTCCTAATTATTCTAGATAAAAATATATTAATTTTAAAATAAAAAAAGCACAACTTTTAAGGAGTACTTTTTTTATTTTATCTTATTATTTTTTAAAGTCTTTGAGCACTAAAAGCTATAAATTGATTGATTCGTCGTTTTAATTTATAACACCAACCGCTTTACGTAAATACAAATTAGAATTTAAATTTTTCAGGATAAAATGAGCAACACTTGCCCTAGAGATCATTTTTGTTAGAATGTAATTTCCGGCCTTAGTATCATGTTTGTAATTGGTTCGTTTTTTTCCATTTGTTAGTTGACCAGGACGTATAATAGTCCAATCCAAATTGCTTTTCATAATTAATTTTTCTTGTTTCGATTTATCTAAAAAATAGAAAAATAGTATTACTGGAATTGTAAAAACCGTATAATATAGGCCGAGTTTGAATCTGCTATCGTTTATGCCTAGAGATGTTACACAAATGAATCGTTTAACACCATTTTTATTCATAGCATGTAAAATGTTCTTTGTGCCTCGGGACAAGATAGTTGTTTTAATAAAAAATCTTTTATGACCTAAGGCAGATAGCACAGCGTCTTGACCTATAAAGCAATGTTCAATACTTTCAGGGATTAAAACATCTCCTTTTACTACTCTAAAATGAGGGTTGTCAAATTTGAAATTTTTCGGGTTACGAGCAATAGCAGTTATAACATGACCCGCTGCTAGTCCTTGTTTAATCAATTCTCTACCGGTTTTTCCTGTTCCACCAACTATTAAAAGATTCATATCTATTATTTTATATAGATAAATTTGATAATTTTTTAGAATGAATAAAACATTTATTAACTGAAATGTTGTCTGGTGCGGACGAACTGCATTAATTCCATTTTATAAAATTAATTCTACATTCTATAGGATATACTTACATTAATATTTCGTCCCATATTAAAAATACCATCTGGTTTTAAACGCGATAAATGATTGATATATGTTTTATTCGTTAAGTTGTTACCAGAAATAGTGGCTTGCAGCTCATTGTTGAAAATTGATATACTCCCACCAAATCCGGCACTTAGTAAATTGTAGCTTTGAGTATTAGTTTCAAAAGTACTCACTTTGTTTTGCTTAAATGAAGAGCGTAATTTTACAAATGCATAGCCTTTTGAGAGCCAAGGTTTATTAAATTCTATTCTGATAGTATTTGTTAAACTATTTGCAGGAATTAATGGTAAATACATATCGTTATCTTGTTTTCCAGTAACTGATTCAAAACTAGTTTCTAAATGTAACCAGTCTAAAGGATGCGGATGTAAATGAAACCCAAATTCGCCACCAAATAATTTTGCATCATCTTGTAAATAAACAAAGACAGGATTGTCATCTATAATTGTTCCATCTGGCGATAAGAAAATGTAATTATTTATGCTATTATAAAAGCCATTGACAAACAATTCAAAATGTTCGTTTTTAAATTCTAATGACATATCGGTTTGAAAATTCTGCTCACTTTTTAAATTAGCCTTACCAATTTCATATCGGTTGGTGCCTTCATGTGTACCGTTAGAGGTTAGTTCAGATAAATTGGGTGCTCTAAAGCCTGTCGCTAAATTTATTCTTGCAGTTATATTATTTGCTATATCAGTTTTAATACCAAACGCACCATTAAAGCTATTAAAGTTTCTATTGATATTAGAAACTACATTAATATTTCGATTATCAAAACGAGCTCCAAGTTGCACATCAATTTTTTCAAAATGAATATGCGATGTTGCTAAGGCCCCAAAATCGTTAGTTGTAGCATCTGGTATTAATTGTTCTTCACCATAATTAGTGTTTACTTGATTCATTCCTTGAATACCAACAATAGTTTCAAACTTGCCTAGTTTTGGCAAACTATATTTAACATCGTAATTAGCCGTTTTAAGCTTCATGTAAAGTGCAGGTTCTAAAATTTCAATTTCTTCATGCGCTTCATCTTCGTGTTCTTCGTCTTCATGATGTTCTTCATACTCTTTTCTATCATTATAAATAAATCCTAAACTGATATCTAATTTTGAATCATTTAAAAACAACGTTGACTTAGAACTGAATATATGATTCGTTATATTTTGAAATGGAAGTAATGGCGTTCTGTTTGTTGATTGTTCAGTAATAACTTCCGGAATTCCTAATTTAGAATTATTTAAGTTATACCTAAATTCGGTTTTAAAGGTGTTTTTTTGGTAACCAATTCCTGCCTTGAAATCTTGTTCTCTAAAACGAGTATTTGTTACCCTATAATTTTTGGTCTTATAATCTGCGTGTTCAGCTAAGCTTCCTCTAAATAAAAATTTAAAATTATTTGCTGAAGCTTTATAACCAGCATTCGTATTAAAACCTTCAGTATTGCTATAATAGTTTCCGCTAATATCTCCTGAAGATTCGTTGTTATTAGCAAAACGTTCTGGATTTAAATATAAAACCCCGCCAAGGGCATCACTACCATAAAGTAACGAAGCTGGACCTTTTATAACTTCAACACTTTCAATGCCACTTTCACTTAAGCCTAATCCATGCTCGTCTCCAAATTGTTGATTTTCTAATCGAACTCCTTGCGCATACACCAAAACTCTATTTGCACTTAGCCCTCTAATTACAGGTTTTCCAATACTCATTCCAGTCGAAATACTTTCCACACCTGCAATGTTAGTGATGCCATCTGATAGTGTGATGGACCCATTTGTATTTAATTCTGCCATAGTTTTTTGCTCTACCTTCATCACATTATCACTTTGTAGTTTGTGAAATGGCGTAGAAATGATTATGCTTTCCATTTCTATAGCAGATGGAACTAAACTAATTTTGATGCTATCGTTATTCGGAATGCTTATTTTATTTGACTGCGTTTTATAGCCAATCATTGAAAACAAAATAGTGTAATTCCCTGATGATAAATTTTCTAGTTTAAAAATTCCATTTTCATCAGTTATAGTTCCTTTTTCTAAATCGGAAAAATAAATATTTACAAAGGCTAGTTTTTCGTTTGTGCTTGCATCTGTAACTACGCCTTCAATTGTGTTTTGACTATATATACTTGTTATTGCTAAAAGCAAAAATGTGTTTAATAAAAATTTCATTTGATTTTGAATTTAATTTAATAAAGATTGAAGCTGAATGAATTTCAGCTCATTTAAATACTATTAAATTAAAGAAGGAGGGCCTCGAAGCGAAACATGTAAACGTTGATATTTGCTTAAAAATCGGTATTGAGAAATAATTTCTAAAGGATTTTCTTGAAGTGAAAAAAACTCAGAAATCGAGAAGTTTAATAACAAGTTATTTTTAAGTTGAAATTTATGAAACTCACAATCTAAATCAACTTTATGAATATGTGTGGTATTTCCACCTATACAAATATCATGTTTATGATGTGTGAATACATGGGAAAACTTCACAGCGGACGGCGCAAAAAAAATAACTACTAAAAAGAGCGTAATTAATTTAAAAATGATATGTTCCTTAATTTGCTTCACTAATTAAAAAATCGTTTGAAACCAATCCTACTAAGCATTTTCTTTTCGAAATTCCAGAAAAATTTATATTGGCCAAATAACCAACCAAAAAACACTAGCATAAATTGATACATTACAAAAAGTAAAATTATACGAATAACCCAATAGGTTAAAGTTCCCATTGAGTCCGTAGTTATATTTAAAAATAATAAAATAGGCTTTCCAATATATGACGCCGTGGATCCTGTTACCGCAAAAACAATTAAAATTATAACGATTTGCCAATTGTTATCAATACCCCAACGTTTTTTTAATTTTTCCAATACATAAATTTTATGCAAAAATAATCAAACTGTTTTAAATTCTGGGTGTAAATGGACCTAGTCTTTGCTTATATTTAATTTGGAAATAAATAAAATAATTGTAAAGTTTGTAATTCACCTCATAACCATAATCAATTCCGCGCTGATAATCAATTTGCATTTCATATAAGCTTGGATTGTATTGCTGTGGTTGCAAAACCCGATTGTTCCATTCCGTAACATAAATTATATTTCTATTTTCTAAAAATGACTGGGAATAATATCCTTCTGCTCTTGCTTGACTCACTAACCAGAAATTAAATCCTGGTTCTATTATGATAATTTGGTATTCTAAATCATCATTAGCAATGGATACGGTATCATTTTGTTTAACAGTTTCCAGGCGTTCATCCTTATTTAAATTAGTGTTTTTATATGTATTGCAGCTTAAAATAACGAAGCCAATAAGTAATAAGTATAAATATTTTTTCACGGTAATTAATTGTTAACCATTTAATTAAAGTTACAAAAAGCATTCCTTTAATATCTGGTTTTAATATTATTTAACAAAAAAAAGAGCCAAACAATTAGTTTAACTCTTTTAATAAGAATATTTTTTCAATATTATTTTCTACCAAAAATACCTCCTAACAATGCGCCAAGACCACCTTTCTTTTTATTTCCACCTAATACCATTCCTGCAACATCATCTATAACACTTCCATCACCATCTGCATCTAATATAGATTCTAAAAAGCTTTGTTCATTCTTAGGAGAATTACCACCAAGTAAGCCACCAAGTAAACTTTCTATTCCGCCAGCACTTTCTACGTTTTGTTCTTTTTTCTGTTTTCCCAAAACACCCATTAATAATGGCGCAGCTACTTTTAGAATTTGTGCCACCGATCCTGCATCCATTCCAGCTTTTGCACCCAAAGTATTTTCTACTTGTTTTTGTTTACCACCTAATACGTGCCCTAAGATCTTGTCGCCATCATTTAAAACATTATTATCTACACCGCCGCTAAATAAGCCGCCTAAATTATCTAAAATACTTCCATCATGCTTATTGTTTAAAGCACTTAATAACCCTTCGGCTCCTTGTGGCGATGCAGCGTTTCGTTTCATTGCTGTCATTAAAACAGGTAAAGCCATTGTTAAAACGTCTTGTGTTTTGTTTTGAGGCTGTTTTGTTTGATTGGAAACCCCACTAATTATAGTTTTTCCTAGGTCACTGTTTAATAAATCTAAAATTCCTGACATTATGTTAATATTTAATATGTGATTAATATACTGGGTGCTTAATGTACAAAAAAAGTCATAACATTTCTGTTAAGAAATTAAATATAAGCGTAATATGATAATAATTCTATTATCCTAGAATGCTTATAATTTGAGAAGCAAGCTCAGTTCCAATTCTATCTTGAGCTTCATTGGTCGCAGCACCTGTATGAGGTGTTAATGATAATGCTGAGTTCATTAATAATGGCATTTCTGGCTTAGGTTCATTTTCAAAAACATCCAAAGCAGCTCTTGCAACTTTACCACTTTCAATTGCCTTAACTAATGCCACTTCGTTTAGTACACCACCACGTGCAGCGTTGGCTATAATGACACCATCTTTCATAATTTTAAATTCGGCTTCATCAATTACATAATCTTTTTGAGCAGGAACATGTAATGAAATGAAATCAGACTGTTTTAAAACATCTTCTTTTGAAATAGTTTTGATGTCAAAGTTAACTTTTTGACCATCAAAAAACTCCAATTCCAAATTAGCTTTTTCTAAAAATGGATCGAAAGCAACTACTTTCATTCCAGCGCCCAAAGCAACTTTAGCAGTGGCTTGCCCAATACGACCAAATCCTAAAACACCTAATGTTTTTCCTTTTAATTCGGTGCCTTTTGCATAGGCTTTCTTTAACTTACCAAAATTGGTATCGCCTTCTAGAGGCATATCTCTATTTGAATTATGTAAAAAACGTGCTAATCCGTAAAAATGTCCAAAAACTAATTCGGCAACTGAATGCGAAGAAGCTGCAGGAGTATTAATAACAGATAGTCCTTTTTCTCTTGCATATTCAACATCAATATTATCCATTCCAACACCACCACGGCCAATAATTTTTAAACCTGGGCAAGCATCAATTAAATCTTTGCGTACTGTTGTTGCACTACGCACTAATAAAACCGTTATGTCTTTTTCATTTATATAATTAATTAATTGCTCTTGAGCTACTGTAGTTGTTATAACTTCATAACCAGCCTTTTTTAAGGCATCAATACCGCTTTGTGAAACTCCGTCGTTTGCTAATACTTTCATTTTATTGTTTTTTACTTCCGCGAAAGCGAAAATATTTTTAATTAATTTTATGCTTTACTTTCTAATTCACTCATAACTTCAACCAATACTTTAACACTATCTAATGGTAATGCATTGTACATTGAAGCTCTATAACCACCAACACTTCTATGACCATTCACACCGCTAATACCTGCTTCTTTTAACATAGTTTCAAAAGTATCTTTTAAGTTATCGTTGATAAGGTTGAATGTAGCATTCATGTGTGATCTATCTTCTTTTGCTGCAAAACCTTTGAATAATGGGTTCAAGTCAATTTCAGAATACATGATACGAGCTTTCTTTTCATTTTCAACTTCAATTCCAGCTATACCTCCCATTCGTTTCAACCATTCTAGAGTTAACATTGATGTGTAAACGGCAAAAACAGGGGGTGTATTAAACATACTTCCTTGTTTTATATGGATTTTATAATCCATTATTGAAGGAATATCACGAGATACTTTTCCTAATATATCTTCTTTTACAACAACTAAAGTAGTTCCTGCGGGTCCCATATTTTTTTGAGCACCAGCATAAATTAAATCAAACTGTGTAAAATCTAGTTTACGCGAAAAAATATCGCTACTCATATCACAAACCATAGGGATTTCACATTTTGGAAAATCCTTTATTTGTGTTCCAAAAATGGTGTTGTTTGATGTACAGTGAAAATAATCATAATCCAAAGGAATATCGTACCCTTTTGGAATGTAGTTAAAATTTGCATTTTCTGAAGACGCTACTTCATAAATATCGTCTAATTTTTTAGCTTCTTTTATTGCTTTCTGACTCCAAGCACCGGTATTTAAATACCCAGCTCTTTTTTCTAATAAGTTTAAGGCTACCATTAAAAATTGTGTACTAGCACCGCCTTGTAAAAACAACGCTTTGTATCCTTTTCCTTCTAAACCCATAAGCTCTAATACTAAAGCTCTGGCATTTTCCATTACATCAACAAATTGTTTGCTTCGGTGAGATATTTCAATTAATGATAAACCACTATTATCAAAATCCATAATAGCCTCAGAAGCTTTTAATAAAACTTCTTGTGGTAAAATACTTGGTCCTGCACTAAAGTTATGTTTTTTCATTTTTTATGGTAAAATTTAAGATGCAAAGTTGCTAATTAATTGGTTATTACATGTTAAAAATTCAATAATTTTTTCATCAAATTGCTAACAAAAATTCAACAGAATCGATACTATCCGCATAATCCCAAAGTTTGGGATTTTGTGTGCTTCCAAATGGAATCTCGTTTTCTATAAAACCTTTTGAAACAATACACTGAATTTGTTGTTTATCAATTTCAAGTTTTTCTTTTAATTGATTCTTGGTATCATAATATTCATAAAACAGAGTAGCAATTGGTGATGCGTAACTTTTGTCTTCTTTTATCATAAAAAAGCCGTTTTCTAGTATATCAAATTCACTCATTAAATAAACTGCTTTGTTATAATCGTAATTATTTGCATATTTCGCTTTTTCTATAATTGGATGCCAATGATACATAGCTTCAAAAAAAGCATCAAATTTGTAATTTTTCGGCACGTATAATTTTGAAACATTTCTGCATCCTAAACCACAATATCTGAAAATATCCTCTGATAGATTTTTTAAATCTTCCGTAGTTTCATTACCAGTTAAAATAGCAACTGAATTTCTGTTGTTTCTAATTATAGAAGGCTTTTCTTTAAAATAATATTCAAAATAGCGAGCAGTATTATTGCTTCCAGTAGCAATGACAGCATCAAAATTCTCTAATTTATTTTCTGTAAATTGAATTTTACCTTTAAAAAGAGGATCAACATGTTCTAAATATTTAGCCAAAAAGGGTAGTAAATGTTTATCGTTTGAAGATTGTTTTACAATTACACTATGCCCTGTAATTAAAACTGACAGAAAATCATGAAATCCAACTAAAGGAATGTTTCCAGCCATAACAATCGCTACAAACTTCGGATTAGATATGTTGATATCATAATCTTTTAGCCATGTTTTTAAATTGGCTTCAGTTAAAGCTTCTGCCCATGATTTTAACGAAAATCTTATATTTTCATTGGTAAACCAACCGTTGTGCTCTTCGGCCAATTTAATTTGATGTTTAAAACCGTCAAAGAATAGCTCGTTATGTTCAACAATCTTTTTCTTTTGTATGGCTTCATTAGAGAATTGACTTAAAAATTCCCCTAATTTTACAAAAGCGTTAATTCTTTGTTGTAAATGCATTCCTAATTTGGTTATGAATGGTTTTGGCTTTATTTTTGCGACTGCAAAGTTAGAAAGAAAAAAACGCTATGGCAATTATAATAACAGACGAATGTATAAATTGTGGTGCTTGTGAACCTGAGTGCCCTAATACTGCAATATATGAAGGCGCTGATGATTGGCGTTATAAAGATGGGACTAGCTTAGAAGGCACCGTTGTACTAACCAATGGAACTGAAGTAGATGCTGATGAAGCTCAAGAGCCCGTAAGTGACGAACTTTATTATATTGTACCAGATAAATGTACAGAATGTAAAGGATTTCATGACGAACCTCAGTGTGCAGCAGTTTGTCCTGTAGATTGTTGTGTTCCTGATGATGAACATGTTGAAACTGAAGAAGAATTATTGGCGAAACAACGTTTTATGCATCCAGATGGATAATATTGTCGCAAATATTAAATTATAAATAAACCTGAGTATGTACTTAGGTTTTTTTTATGAAATTAATCTTCACTATTAAATGATTTCATTTCTTGGAGAGGCTCTATTATGTTTTCATTTTGCCAAATAGATTTTTCAAATTTCTTTAATATTGTGTAAGGTGCTACTTCAGGTTGTTTTATTATGGCATAGTCTTCATTAGTTAGCTCAAAATTTCCGGTGAATAGTAATTCTTCTTTGTTTCTGGCGTCTCCTTCAATTTTGAAACTAAAACTTACTTTGTTTTTTGCCGGACTATTTTCTATAAACTTCAAATCTCTGTTTACATAAAAATAACTTCCCGTAGTTTGTTTTAAATATTTAGGTTGGTAAATGTAATTAGCATTTTGCTCAAATATTATTAAACCCTCACTTACATTTTCCATATACTTGACACCCAACAAGAGCTTTAAATTAAACTTATCGCCATGTCTATTATTAAAGTATTTATAAGCTATTTGAGTTATGGCGAAATTTTTGTCAGAAATAAACAAGGTTCCTGTATATTTTGATTTACTTTTTTTAGGTTCAAAGCTAATTTTATAAGTTAAGCCTCCATCATTATATGTTATATCATCAAAAGTGTATTTGTATAGATTAGCATTTATTATCTTATCTAAAAACGAGTTTGAATAAAATTGTGTGTGATTTAGTAAGGCTCGTGTTTCTTTATTCAATTCACTTAAATTAAATTCATTTTTTTGTTCATCTTTTAAATTTTCATCTTTTATCGATAATGAATCTTCAATTTTAAAAAAACCAGTTTTTAATTTGTAAGTTTTTGTGGTGTCTAAATATTTTAAAACGATACTTTGTGCCTTTTCTTGAATGTTTTCGATAGAAAAATCATTTTTATGGTCAATCAATTTAGAGGCTTTTTCAACAACTGTTTTACTGTTTTTATAATTTTTACTATAAATTTTGCCTTTAATTTCAGTAAAATGTTTTACGTTACTTTCAGTGATTTTTTTTGATAATGCACTTAAGTTTGTATTTGCATCTTCAAGATTTTTTTTTCTTACTTGAGATGCTTTTTCAATTTCAAAATCTAAATTTTTAAAGTTAGCATATTTGGTATTTCTTCTAAAAATGTTGAATATAAATAGGTTGTCTTTATAATTATCTATCACCTTAGCTCTTACTTTAGCTATAATTGAATCGGCATTATGTTTTTTATTACTTATATAAACTTCGTTTAATTGATTAATGGCTTCATCAAGTTCAATTATAAAGTTTGAGGCTTTAATATTTTGAATTGATACTGTTATATTTTGATACCCTAAACAAGATATAGAAATAGTTTCCAGTTCATTTTTATCAAGGTTAATAGTAAAATAACCTTCTTCGTTAGAAATAACTCCACTAAATTCTCCAGTTTTTATAGTCGCATATGGTATTGGATTTTTGTTGTTTTTATCAATTAATTTAACAGAAATATTTTGAGAGAAAGTAAAAAGAAAGCTAAATAATAAAACAAATAAGAATAGTATTTTTTTCATTTCGGATTGATTATATAAAGTCAACGATTAAAGCCGGATAATGTTACAAAAAATAATAAAGGAATTAACTACATTTGCACTCGCAAAATTATCGAAATTATGAAAGCAGGTATTGTAGGATTACCAAATGTTGGAAAATCAACTTTATTTAATTGTTTGTCGAACGCAAAAGCGCAAAGTGCCAACTTTCCTTTTTGTACGATTGAGCCTAATATTGGCGTAGTTAATGTTCCAGATCCGCGTTTAGAAAAATTAGAATCCTTAGTAAATCCGCAACGAGTTTTACCAGCAACGGTTGAAATTGTTGATATTGCTGGATTAGTTAAAGGTGCAAGTAAAGGAGAAGGTTTAGGAAATCAATTTTTAGCAAATATTAGGGAAACGGATGCCATTCTTCATGTTTTGCGTTGCTTTGATAACGATAATATTGTGCATGTTGATGGTAATGTAAACCCTATTCGCGATAAAGAAACTATCGATATGGAATTGCAGCTGAAAGACTTAGAAACTGTTGAAAAAAAGTTAGATAAAGTAAAAAGAGCTGCAAAAACTGGTAATAAAGAGGCACAAAAAGAAGAAGCAGTTTTATTAAAAATTAAAGCTGGATTGGAAGCTGGAATATCCGTAAGAGCATTAGAATTTAGCGAAGAAGACGATGTAGATTTTGTAAAACCATCCCAGTTTATAACTGACAAACCTGTTATGTATGTATGCAATGTGGATGAAGGTTCTGCTGTTTCTGGGAATGATTATGTAAATCAAGTAAAAGAAGCTGTAAAAGAAGAGAAAGCTGAAGTATTGGTACTAGCTGTTGGAACAGAGGCGGATATTAACGAACTTGATGATTACGAAGAGCGTCAAATGTTTTTACAGGATATTGGTTTGGATGAACCGGGATCTGCAAAATTAATTCGCTCTGCTTATAAGTTGCTTAATCAACAAACCTATTTTACAGCTGGTGTAAAAGAAGTACGGGCTTGGACTATTGATGTTGGCGCTACGGGTCCTCAAGCGGCTGGAGTGATTCATACTGATTTTGAAAAAGGATTTATTAGAGCAGAAGTTATTAGTTATGACGATTATGTTGCTTATGGAAGTGAAGCTAAAGTAAAAGAGGCCGGAAAAATGCGCGTTGAAGGAAAGAATTACGTTGTTAAAGATGGTGATATTATGCACTTTTTATTTAATGTTTAGTTCAAGAAATACTATTCTTCAAGAAAAGATAACGTTGCGTTAATTTACATTCTCAACAAAAACAATTATATATTGTTAATTACTTTGTGCAACCGCTGTTTCATTTTTTATAGCGTTGTCTTATATTAGCGTCCTATCATTTAATTTTACTGAATTTTATGGCTGTTGAAACCAAATATACCGAAGATAATATACGTTCACTTGACTGGAAGGAGCATATCCGTATGCGTCCAGGAATGTATATTGGTAAATTGGGAGACGGCTCTTCTCCAGATGATGGTATCTATATTCTTTTAAAAGAAGTTCTTGACAACTCGATTGATGAGTATGTTATGGGCGCTGGAAAAACTATTGAGATTTCTATTCAAGGCACAAAAGTTACTGTAAGAGATTATGGTCGGGGTATTCCTTTAGGGAAAGTAGTGGATGTAGTTTCTAAAATGAATACAGGCGGAAAGTATGATTCAAAAGCGTTTAAAAAATCAGTTGGACTTAATGGTGTTGGAACAAAAGCGGTAAATGCGTTGTCTTCATTTTTTAGAGTAGAATCAACACGTGATAATAAGAGTGCTTCAGCGGAATTTGAGCAAGGTAACTTAACTAATCAAGATTTGTTAGATGATACCTCGCGTCGAAAAGGAACCAAAGTGTCTTTTGTTCCGGATGAAGTCATCTTTAAAAACTATAAATATAGAAACGAGTATATTATAAAAATGCTTAAAAACTATGTGTATTTAAACCCAGGTTTAACTATAGTTTTTAATGGCGAAAAATATTATAGTGAAAACGGATTAAAAGATTTATTAAGCGAAAACATCAATGAATCTGATAGGTTGTATCCTATTATTCACTTAAAAGGTGATGATATTGAAATAGCATTAACACACAGTAAAACGCAGTATAGCGAAGAATATCATAGTTTTGTTAATGGACAAAACACCACACAAGGAGGCACACATTTAAACGCATTTAGAGAAGCATTTGTAAAAACTATTCGTGAGTTTTATGGTAAAAACTATGATGCTTCAGATGTTAGAAAATCAGTTGTAACTGCCATTGCTATAAAAGTAATGGAACCTGTTTTTGAGAGTCAGACAAAAACTAAATTAGGATCTACAGATATGGGTGGTGATTTGCCAACTGTAAGAACGTATATAAACGATTTTGTAAAAACCTATTTAGATAATTTTTTACACAAAAATCAGGAAGTTGCAGAAAAAATACAACGTAAAATTCTGCAGGCAGAACGCGAGCGTAAGGAACTTTCGGGTATTCGAAAATTAGCAAAAGACAGAGCTAAAAAAGCAAGTCTTCATAATAAAAAGTTACGCGATTGTCGAGTTCATTTTGGTGATATAAAAAATGAACGTAATTTAGAATCTACACTTTTTATTACCGAGGGAGATTCGGCTTCGGGAAGTATTACAAAATCACGCGACGTAAACACACAAGCGGTTTTTAGTTTAAAAGGAAAACCTTTAAATTGCTACGGATTGAGTAAAAAAATTGTTTATGAGAATGAAGAGTTTAACTTACTTCAAGCAGCATTAAATATTGAAGAATCTTTAGAAGATTTACGTTATAATAATGTAGTAATTGCAACGGATGCCGATGTTGATGGAATGCATATTCGACTTTTGTTAATTACATTCTTTCTTCAGTTTTTTCCGGAGGTTATAAAAGAAGGGCATTTGTATATTTTACAAACACCATTATTTAGAGTTAGAAATAAAAAAGAAACAATTTATTGCTATTCAGATGAAGAACGACGGGATGCTATTGATAAGCTAAAACCCAAACCGGAAATCACACGATTTAAAGGTCTTGGTGAAATATCTCCTGATGAATTTAAACATTTTATTGGCGATAATATTCGATTAGATCCAATAATGTTGGACGACAATATGTCTATTGAAGATTTGTTATCTTTCTATATGGGGAAAAACACACCAACACGACAAGAGTTTATTATCGATAATCTTAAAGTGGAATTGGATATTATAGAAGAAAATTAATATAAAATATACCGCATCATGTTATATAAAAAGGATAAAAAAGAAGGTAAAAAAAGGTCGTACGACCATTTGCATGCTCATAATATTACCGATAATGCAAAAAAGCGTAGAAAAAAAGGAAGAACTTACCTTAACGGTTCTCCAAAAAATTAACAAGCTTTAATGATTGAAGAAGAAAACGACGATTTAAAAAACCAACAAGACGAGCCTCAAGAAACCATTACCAGAATTACTGGAATGTACAAAGATTGGTTTTTAGATTATGCATCTTATGTGATTCTTGAGCGTGCTGTTCCTGCTATTGAAGATGGTTTTAAGCCAGTACAACGTCGTATCATGCATTCAATGAAAGATTTGGACGATGGACGTTATAATAAAGTAGCGAACATTGTTGGTCATACCATGCAATATCATCCACATGGTGATGCTAGTATTGCAGATGCCATGGTTCAAATTGGTCAGAAAGATTTACTTATTGACACACAAGGAAACTGGGGTAATATTCTTACTGGAGATAGTGCTGCAGCATCTCGTTATATTGAAGCTCGAATTTCTAAATTTGGCTTAGATGTTGTTTATAATCCTAAAATAACTGAATGGCAAGCTAGTTATGATGGCCGCCGAAAAGAACCTGTAAATTTACCAGTTATGTTTCCGCTTTTGCTAGCTCAAGGAGGTGAAGGAATTGCGGTTGGACTTTCAACAAAAATATTACCACATAATTTTATAGAACTTATTGATGCTTCAATAAAACATTTACAAGGAAAGCGATTTACTATTTTACCGGATTTTCCGACTGCCGGAATTGCAGATTTTTCTAATTATAACGATGGATTAAGAGGTGGAAAAGTACGCGTAAGAGCAAAAATTTCTCAGCTTGATAAAAATACTTTAGTTATTACCGAAATACCTTTTGCTACAACAACATCGTCATTAATTGATTCTATTCTAAAAGCAAACGATAAAGGAAAAATTAAAGTTAAAAAGATAGAAGATAATACAGCTGCAGAGGTTGAAATTTTAATACACTTACCTTCAGGGTTATCTCCTGATAAAACTATAGATGCGTTGTATGCGTTCACTAATTGTGAATCATCTATTTCACCTTTAGGCTGCGTTATTGAAGATAATAAACCATTGTTTGTTGGAGTCACTGAAATGCTTCGTCGCTCAACAGATAATACTGTTCAGTTATTAAAACAAGAGTTAGAAATAAAACTGGGTGAGTTTGAAGAACAATGGCATTTCGCATCATTAGAGCGTATTTTTATTGAAAACAGAATTTACCGCGATATTGAAGAAGAAGAAACGTGGGAAGGTGTTATAAGTGCAATTGATAAAGGATTAAAACCACACATTAAGCATTTAAAAAGAGCCATCACAGAAGACGATATAGTACGATTAACTGAGATTCGAATTAAACGCATTTCAAAATTTGATATTGACAAAGCTCAACAGAAAATAGAGGCTTTAGAAGATCAAATAGCTCAAGTAAAACATCATTTAGCTAATTTAATAGATTATGCGATTACATATTTTAAAAGGCTTAAAAAAGAGTACGGCGAAGGAAGAGAACGAAAAACTGAAATAAGAACTTTTGATGATGTAGATGCTACAAAAGTTGTTATAAGAAACACTAAATTATACGTAAATAGAGAGGAAGGTTTTGTTGGAACTTCATTAAAACGCAATGAATATGTTTGCGATTGTAGTGATATAGATGATATTATTGTATTTACCAAAGAAGGTAAAATGATGATAACCAAAGTAGATTCAAAAACCTTTGTTGGTAAAGATATTCTCCATGTTGCCGTCTTTAAAAAGAAAGATAAGCGCACGGTATACAATATGATTTATCGTGATGGTAAAGGTGGCCCTTCGTATATTAAACGATTTGCAGTTACTGGTGTAACTCGAGATAAAGAATACGATTTAACCAGTGGAAATAAATCTTCGGTGGTATTATATTTTTCTGCAAACCCCAATGGTGAAGCAGAAGTCGTTACTATTTTATTAAGGCAAGCTGGGAGTATTAAAAAGCTTAAATGGGATATTGATTTTGCAGATATTCGTATAAAAGGGAGAGTATCAAAAGGTAATCTAGTTACAAAGTATACTGTAAAACGCGTAGAGCTAAAAGAAAAAGGTGTTTCAACTTTAAAACCTCGTAAAATTTGGTTTGATGATACAGTTCAACGCTTAAATGTTGATGGTAGAGGCGAACTTGTTGGAGAGTTTCGAGGAGAAGATAAATTGCTAATTATTACGCAATCTGGAATGATTAAAACGGTAACACCCGAAGTTACTATGCATTTTGATGATGATATGATTGTATTGGAAAAATGGGTCCCTAAAAAGCCAATTTCTGCCATATATTTTAATGGGGAAAAGGAATTGTACTATATAAAACGGTTTATAATTGAACAAGAAGGAAAAGAAGAATCTTTTATATCAGACCATGCTAAATCGCAATTAGAAATAGTTTCAACAGATTGGAAACCAATGGCTGAAGTTGAGTTTACCAAAGTGCGGGGGAAAGATCGTAAAGATAATTTAGTTATTAATTTAGAAGAGTTTATTGCAATAAAAGGAATCTCAGCATTAGGCAACCAGCTTACAAAAGAAAAAGTGAAACATATAAATATTTTAGATCCACTTCCTTACGAAGCGCCTAAAGAAATACATGCTGATGAATTAGAAGTTGTGGATGAAGAAACGATTGAAATAGATGATACTACAAAAGAAGAACCTAAAAATACGAAAAAGTCCGACGACGATTCCGAATTAGATGATAAAGGCCAAATAACCTTATTTTAATCTAAGTTCGTTTTAATTGTTTTTGTATTTTTTTTATCGCAGATTCTATTGATTTTTCTGGTTCAATAATGTTATAAGGACCCCAAAATCTTGGATCCGAAAAACCAGAGGCTTTTTCACTCATTATACTTGTAGGTCGTAATATTTGGTTTCTATTTTTAACTATTTTATTGTTGTTCACTTCCCAATCTGTTACAGCCATTTCGCTACTTAATGTATAAATATTGTTAAATAATTTTCCTTTCCAATTTACTTTAAATGTAAGTGAAATGTTACTGTACGCATATTGCCACTTACCATCTTTTATTCTGTAGTTTACTCGATAGTTTGCTTCGGTTGGATATACATCAACTTTTCTTGGTTTTTTACGTACGTACATTTGACTAGATAACTCTCTGTTAGAGACATTCAAACCATAAACAGCATTTGTTAGCGCTAATGTTTCTGCATCAATGTAAAGTTTACCAAAGTATAATGGGGTTGTATTATTTTCCTTTTGTTTAAAATTTACTACGTAAATTAACTTGTCGTTTATCCTAGTAGAATTATCATAACTAAAGTTATATAAAGGAAGATTTTCTTCAGTAAAAATATATTCAGGATATTTTATAATATCAGTGTATAGATTGCTAAATGGACCACCTTGAAGCTTTAAAGCCAAAGTATCGAGTTTGGAATAATCAGTGTTTTTACGAGCTTTTACAAGTACTATATGGTCATTTCTTTGGTTATTATAAGGTTGTTTATGAATTTTTAATACGGCTTCAGAAAGTGAAGCATTTTGTCTTCTTTTTTTTATGGTTTCTCTATAAAAAGCGGTCATTAATGTATTTTCAGTATTATAAAGCTCACTTTTTTTACTTAATGTTTCAATAACGAGTGCCCTGGCATTTTTTGTAATAGTTAAAATATTAATTTCATCTAACTCAGTAATAGCAGGCGTTAACGTTATTTTATCATTATTGTTTATCAATGATATGAGTATTTCTTTTTTTTGATACCCTAAATGAGAAAAGGTTATTATTCCATCAAAATATTTTTCTGGTATTTTAATTAAAAACTCACCATCTGTATTAGTTACCGTACTAATATTTGAGTCATTGATGAGTATATCAGTAAAAATTAATGGGTCTTTGGAATTAGAATCAATTACTTTACCTTCTATTTCTTTAAAAACTTCTGTAGTTTCTGTTTGCGCCTTTATATTTACAATAAATAAAAACAGAGAACATACATATATTATTGATAATCGAATTACATTTTTCATAACTATTAATTTTGGAAGCGCACTTAAGTTACGAAAAAAATATAATTTAATTGTCTAACAATCAGTTAGTTTTAGTTATTTAAGAAATGATTAACATATGTTATATATTTTTAGACTGATATGTTAATTTTTATTCTTTTTCTGGATTTTAAAATTGAGAAACTCAACAAATAGTGAAAAAGCTATGGCAAAATATAAATAACCTTTTGGTATGGCTCCAACCTCATTTCCAAATATTGATGTATGCGATAAATGTGCAGCCTCGGTTATAAGCATAAAACCGATAAGAATTAAAAACGCTAAGCCAAGTAATTGAATACTGGGATGCATATCAATAAACTTTCTAATTGGGTTTGCAAAAACAATCATAATAATTATCGAGATAACCACAGCTATTATCATTAGCATTAAATTATAATTATGATTAGGATGTAATCCATTGGTCATCCCAACGGCTGTTAAAATTGAATCAACTGAAAAGATAAAATCAATTATAAGAATTTGAACTAAGGCTTGAGATAAACTTTTAACCTTTTTTTTATTTAAATTATTTTCATCGTGATTTGGCAACTCCACTTTTTCATGAATTTCTGATGTGCTCTTGTAAATAAGAAACAATCCGCCTGTAAAAAGTATAAGGGCTTGCCAACTAATTGCGAGATGTAACCACGATAAATCTAAAACATAAAACGGTTCTTTTAAACCAATTAAAAAACTCACAAAAAAGAGTAATATAATCCGTTGAACCATGGCCAATATTAATCCAATGTTTGTGGCTTTGGATCGCTGTTGTTCAGGTAATTTATTAGCGGCGATTGATATAAACACAATGTTGTCTATACCCAAAATAATTTCTAAAAAAGTTAATGTTAGCAATGCCATAATGGCGTCACTAGTAAGCAAGAAATCTATCATGAATCAAAAGTTAAAGTATAAAATTAATTAATCAATCAAGTATTATTTAATAAATTAGTTCCATATATCGTTCACTAGCCAATTAGCAGCTTCTTGTATATATTCGACATAAAGACAAGGCTGAAAATGATTTAAATCAGGAGCAATAACAAATGTAATATTTCCACCAGCTTCAATAGCTTGGTTAACCCAATTTTGAGTAAGATTTAAAGGAAAAAAATCGTCATTTTCTCCATGAATTACATACATGGGTGTTTCAATGAGTCTAGGGTTGCCATTTGTGATTGTATTATATGAACTCGCTATTGGAATAGCAGCTGAAAAAACATTAGGTTGTACTTCTCCAGAAAACCAGCTACCATTAGCACCTGCACTATATCCTGTAACGACAATTCTTTTTAAGTTTACTGGTAAGTATGTAACGGCTAAATCAATTAATGATAGTATTTGTTCTTGATTAATAATATCTTCCCATAGAAAACTTCCCGCATTTGGGCTTATAATAATTGCATCTAAACTTTCGTATCCAGGTTCGATATAACATGCTGTAGCTTTATGTGCATCCGTATTATCGCCCGAGAAACTATGCAAAGCTATAATTAATGGTCTATTATTATTTGTGAAATTTACATTCGGCATTATAACTCTAAAACTCCATAAAAAATTATTAATATTTAGTAGAGTAACATCATTAACTCCGGTTGTGAAATTTAAATTTTGAAAATCTGCCCTAACATCGTTATATGTTCGAGAGTTAATAATATCGGTGCTTTTTTCACCACAATTTGTTAGAATTAAAGAAAAGACTAAAAGCAAATATTTAATTTTAATTCTTTTCATATTTATAATAGTTTAGCTTATTAAGTAAATTTAGTTAAATTATTATTAACTAAATTTTTAGAAACCAAAAATCATAATAGCTGTATATTTACATGATTTTATTTTTAATATGCAACAAGAAAGTATTCCATTTTATAAAACCGGCTATTTTTCATCATTAATTTGTGATTATTTAGATAAAAAATCAGATTTAAGGCCTTTTTATAATCGATTTCCAAACCTTAAAAATTTTAAAAAACAGTTAAAAGAAAAAGAATTATTCTTTTCTGAAGAAGCCAGATCCATTTTAGTTAAAACTCTAAAAAGTCAATATGTCAATTTTGAAACTTCAGAAATAACGAATCAAAATATTGAAAGTTTAAATCTAACTAATACCTATACAGTTACCACAGGTCACCAACTTAATTTATTTACAGGCCCGCTTTATTTTTTATATAAAATAGTTTCAACAATAAATCTTTGCAAAGAATTAAAAATTAAATATCCTAAATACAATTATGTACCCATATATTGGATGGCTACCGAAGATCATGATTTTGAGGAAATAAACTATTTCAATTTTAAAGGAAAGAAAGTACAATGGAATAAAGAGGTTTCAGGTGCTGTTGGGGAGTTGTCGACTGAAGGGTTAGAAGCTGTTTTTAATTTATTTTCACAAGATTTAGGACAAACAAAAAATGCAGAATATTTAAAAAATATTTTTAAAAAGACTTATTTAGAACATGATAATTTAACTGATGCCACACGTTTTTTAGCCAATGAATTATTTGATGATTATGGCTTAGTAATTATAGATGCCAATGAAGCGGATTTAAAAAGACTTTTTATTCCATTCGTTGAAGAGGAATTATTTAATCAATCATCTTTTAAAGCAGTTTCTAGAACAAATGAATTATTAGACGACAGCTATAATATTCAAGTAAACCCAAGAGAAATTAATTTATTTTATTTAAAAGATAAATTAAGAGAGCGTATTGTTTTTGAAGAAAGTGTTTATAAAGTTCTAAATACTGATATTATATTCAGCAAGAGTGAGATAAAAAAAGTGCTATCAGAACATCCTGAACGGTTTTCACCAAATGTTATCATGCGCCCGTTATACCAAGAGGTTATTTTACCAAACTTATGCTATATAGGCGGTGGTGGTGAGTTAGCATATTGGTTTCAATTAAAACAGTTTTTTGATGATGCGAAAGTGCCTTTTCCAATTTTATTATTACGTAATTCAGTTTTAATTCAAACAGAAAGTCAGCAAAAAAAACTTCAAAAATTAAATATTTCAAATCAAAATCTTTTTTTAAAACGAGACGCGTTTATTAACAATAAAGTAAGAGAAATATCCAATATTGATATTGATTTTTCGCCTCAAAAAGAACTATTATTAAATCAATTTAAAGACTTATATAAATTAGCTGAACAAACCGATAAGTCTTTTTTAGGTGCTGTAAAAGCTCAAGAAGTAAAGCAGTTAAAAGGATTGGAAAACCTTGAAAAACGCTTGTTGAAAGCTCAAAAAAAGAAACTGTCAGATCATGTTTCGAGAATGATAGAAATTCAAAACGCATTATTCCCTAATGAAAGTTTACAAGAAAGAAATACCAACTTTTCAGAGTTTTATTTAGAATTCGGCGTGACATTGATAGAGCACCTTATAGAAAATCTAGACCCCTTGAAGAGCGAGTTTTTGGTGTTAACAATTTAATTAAAAAATCTTAAATCCTAATTCCTTGTTATAAAATCAATTCCTATTTTTGCGCATGCAACACGACAAGGTATTAATTTTAGACTTCGGATCGCAATACACACAGCTTATTGCTCGTAGAGTTAGAGAACTCAATATTTACTCCGAAATTCATCCATATAATAAAATTCCAAAAAACATTGAGACTTACAAAGCGGTAATTTTATCTGGTAGCCCATTTTCTGTAAGAGGAGAAGAAGCGCTACATCCAGATTTATCTCAAATAAGGGGTAAAAAACCATTACTGGCTGTCTGTTATGGAGCTCAATATTTAGCCCATTTTTCTGGAGGTGAAGTAGCCCCATCAAACACAAGAGAATATGGACGTGCAAACTTATCCTTTATTCAAAAAGGAGAACCGTTTTTCGCTCATATTAATGCAGGAAGTCAGGTTTGGATGAGCCACAGTGATACCATAAAGCATTTACCGGAAAACGGAATTTTATTAGCAAGTACGAATGATGTAGAAAATGCTGCATACAAAATCGAGGGAGAAATAAGCTATGCAATTCAATTTCATCCGGAAGTTTATCATACAACAGATGGAAAACAATTATTACAGAATTTCTTAGTTACTATTGCCGATCTTCGTCAGGATTGGACACCAGATTCATTTATTGAAGAAACAGTTGATGCCATTAAAACAAAAGTTGGAAATGATAAAGTTGTTTTAGGCCTATCAGGTGGCGTAGATTCGACGGTTGCGGCTGTATTACTTAATAAAGCTATTGGTAAAAACCTGTATTGTATTTTTGTTAATAATGGTTTGCTTCGTAAAAACGAATTTGAAAGTGTTCTAAAGCAGTATGAAGGAATGGGGCTTAATGTAAAAGGTGTTGATGCTTCCAAAAAGTTTATGGATGCATTGGCCGGTATTGAAGATCCAGAGCTAAAACGTAAAGCTATTGGAAATTCCTTTATTGAGGTTTTTGATGATGAAGCTCACAAACTAGAAGATGTAAAATGGTTAGCTCAAGGAACAATTTATCCCGATGTAATAGAGAGTGTTTCTGCGACAGGCGGACCATCTGCGACAATAAAAAGTCATCATAATGTAGGTGGATTACCAGATTTTATGAAACTTAAAATTGTTGAACCATTAAGAGCAATTTTTAAAGATGAAGTTAGACGCGTAGGAGCGACCTTAGAAATAGATGCTGAGTTATTGGGCCGACATCCTTTTCCGGGCCCGGGATTAGGTATACGTATTCTTGGTGATATTACTGCTGAAAAAGTGCGAATCCTTCAGGAAGTAGATGCTATTTTTATAAACGGCTTAAAGGAATGGGATTTATACGATAAAGTTTGGCAAGCGGGTGCTATGTTGCTCCCGGTAAACAGTGTTGGTGTTATGGGAGATGAGCGTACTTACGAAAAATGCGTGGCTCTTCGCGCTGTGGAAAGCACAGATGGTATGACCGCTGATTGGGTAAATTTACCTTACGAATTTCTTCAAAAAACATCAAACGATATAATAAATAAGGTTAAAGGCGTTAATAGAGTAGTTTACGATATTAGTTCAAAACCGCCAGCGACTATAGAATGGGAATAAACTCTAATTTGGCACACTATGTGTTAGTAAATATGAAGAATAAAAGATAATTGCTTTTATAAGTTTAATAGCGGCAGTCTTTATTTCAATAAATTAACGTATATAATTAAATTAAGAAGGTTTTATTATATTTATATCACGCACAATATCATAATATGAATAAATTTTTATTAGCATTAATTATTGTTTTCGCTATCAGTTTTACAACTGTTAATGCTCAAAACTTTAGTACACACCAAGTAAAAGAAGGAGAAACCATTGAAAGCATTGCAAAACGATATTATGTAACCCCTTTTGATATTTATGCATTAAATCCGGATGCAAAAAAAGAGCTAAAACCTAATACTATTCTAATTATTCCACTTTCTAAAGTAAATAAACCTAAAATTACTATTGTAAAAGAGTTACAAGGGTTTAAAAAACATAAAACCAAGCGTAAAGAAACTTTATATAGTATAACAAAAAAGTATAATGTTTCGGAGGAGGAATTAAAAAAGCATAATAAATTTCTGTATGCAAATATGCTGAGAAAAGGAGATAAGCTACAAATCCCTATTTACAAAATCACAGAAGTTGAAGAAGTTAATTCTCTAACTAAAGAATACACCGTGTTGCCGAAAGAAGGAAAGTGGCGTATTGCATATAAATATGGAATTACAGTGGCAGAATTAGAAGCACTCAATCCTGAAATGACAGAAATTTTAAAGGAAGGAGAAATAATAAAAGTGCCTAATTTGGAAAAAGAAGATGTAAAAAAAGTTGATGAAGAATATAGTTATTATAAAGTTTTACCCAAGGAAGGATTTTTTCGTTTAAAACTAAAATTAGGATTAGAGCAATCTGAGCTAGAAGCATTAAATCCAGATTTAAAAGAAAGTGGTTTAAAGCAAGGAATGATATTAAAAATACCATATTCTAATTTAGCTAGTGGTGTTTTTAAAGCAGATTCTGAAATAATTAATTTAATTGATAGTATCTCTGATTTTAAAACAAAACATATTGCAATTTTATTACCTTTTAAATTACATCGTGTAGGATTTGATTCGGTAGCAGATACAAAAAGAAGTATAAAAAAGGACCCTTATTTAAATGCTTCGTTAGATTTTTATTCCGGAGTTTTAACCGCTATAGATTCTTTAAAAAAATTAGGAGTTTCATTAAAGGTTGATGTTTATGACACCAAGCATCAAGTAAGCGAGGTTTCTCATATCATAAGAAATAATAATTTTGAAAATGTTGATGCGGTTATCGGGCCATTAACAACAAATTCCTTTGATGCGGCCGCTTCAGAATTAAGAACTTATAATGTACCAATAATTTCTCCAATAGGAGAAAATTTAAGATTATATGATAATGTTTTTCAGTCTAAACCATCAGATGATTTATTAAGAAGTAAAATTGTGAACTTTGTAAGTGCTGATAGTTTAGGCAATAATATCCTAATAATATCTGACACTAAAACTTCAGAAGTTGCGAACTCATTAAAAAGAGAATTCAATCAAGCAAAACAAGTTTTTTCAAGAAAAAATAAAAATGGTGAAGATGAATTTTTCGTTACAAGAGAAGATATTCAAGATGCCTTAGTACCAGGAAAGAATTATGTGTTTTTAGAGACTACTAACGAAGGTTTCGTATCCAACGTAACCAGTGTTTTAGCTTCCTTGAATAATAATGGAATTTCAGTATTAGACGGAGAGCCTTTGGAGATAGTGTTGCTTACAACTAGAGTAAATTCAGCTTTTGAGGGCGATCAGGTTAATAATACGCATCTTTCAAAACTGCAATTTCATTTTGCATCCAACTCAAAAGATTATAATGAAAATGATAACAGCATGTTTTTGAAAAACTATACCAATCTTTATAATATTACTCCAAACAAAAGGGCCGTTAAAGGGTTTGATTTAACTATGGATGTGGTATTACGATTGGTGTCTTCAGAAAATTTATATGCTTCTGTTTTAAAAGCGCCACTTACAGAATATGTAGAGAATAAGTTTGCCTATAAAAAGAAGCTTTTTGGTGGTTATTATAATGACAGCGTATATTTAGTTAAGTATGATGATTTGACTATAGTTGAGGTTAAACAATAAGGACCAATTCTAATCCGTTCTAAATAAAAAAGGTTTTAATGTGATTAGAATATTCCTTATAATTTGTTGTTTATTAAGCGTTCATAAGGATGAACCAACAATCTCTTGGAATGAATTCCAACTTTTATCATGGGCCGATTTTAAAGCAAAACCAATTAATTCGTCAAGCGCAGTAGCAATAACCGCTTCTGGTATAACTTTTGGATTTTCCATATCACAGACTGATAGTAAACAAGTTGTTGGATTTACAACTGAAGTATTTGCACATTTTTATCCTGAGCAATCGTGGTATAAGATAGAAGCAACGGATAGTCATATTTTAGGGCACGAACAATTACATTTTGACATTACAGAATTATTTGCACGTAAGTTTAGGCAGAGAATAAGCCAATTAATGATATCAAATAATGTTCGTACGGAGTTAAAAGAAATTCATAATATCATCAATACAGAGCTTTCTAAAATGCAGAATAAGTATGATATAGAAACTGATCATTCGAGAAATCATGGGGCTCAGGCGAGTTGGAAACTATTTATAACAAAAGAACTTCACAAACTTTCTAAATACAAATCGCTAGATTAAATGTTACCAGATAAACAAGTTTTAATTGATTTAGCACATACAAAAATGCCATTTGGAAAATACAAAGACCGCTACATTATTGATTTACCAGAATATTATGTGGTTTGGTACCATAACAAAGGGTTTCCTAAAGGAAAGTTAGGAGTTATGCTAAAACAGGTTTATGAGCTTAAATTAAATGGTTTAGAAGAATTGATAAGAAATATTAGGAGGCAGTATCCTAAAAAGTAAAATTATTATTATCGCTTACGACGTAATATGAAATCGTTTTAATGTTTTATATATAATGTAAACGAAGTTATTTTTCTGATAATACGAGCGATTTTTATAAATTACAAACCAAAAATCCAACCCAAACCGTTGTTAACAACTACCTTTTAAATAACTAAAAAACAATTCTAAATTAACTATTTTAATTTCGTAAATTTGCCTGCGTTTACAAGCGCAACATGACAACTACAGCAAAATACATATTTGTAACCGGTGGAGTTACTTCATCATTAGGAAAAGGAATAATTGCAGCATCACTCGCAAAATTATTACAGGCCCAAGGTTACAGAGTTACTATTCAAAAATTAGATCCCTACATTAATGTAGATCCGGGTACTTTAAATCCATACGAACACGGAGAATGCTATGTTACCGAAGATGGTGCAGAAACGGATTTAGATTTAGGGCATTATGAACGCTTTTTAAATGTTCCTACCAGTCAAGCAAATAATGTAACAACAGGTCGTATTTATCAAAGTGTGATTGATAAAGAACGACGAGGCGAGTTTCTTGGCAAAACGGTTCAAGTGGTTCCTCATATTACAGATGAGATAAAGGAACGTGTACAAATTTTAGGAAAATCCGGTGATTACGATATAGTAATTACAGAAATTGGCGGAACAGTGGGTGATATAGAGTCTTTACCATACATAGAGGCTGTACGACAATTACGTTGGGATTTAGGCGATAATAACGGGATTGTTATTCACTTAACATTAGTACCATATCTATCCGCCGCCGGTGAATTAAAAACTAAACCTACGCAACATAGTGTAAAAACACTCATGGAAAGTGGTATTCAAGCCGATATTTTAGTGTGCAGAACAGAGCATGATTTGCCTGATGATTTAAGAAAAAAATTAGCATTATTCTGTAACGTTAGGGAAGAAGCTGTAATGCAATCCATTGATGCCTCAACGATTTACGACGTACCAAATTTAATGTTGGATGAAGGCTTGGATAAAATTGTCTTAAAAAAATTAAACTTAAAAAGTACAAAACCGGATATTACGCGTTGGAATCAATTTTTAAAACGACATAAAAATCCCAAATCAGAAATTAACATAGGATTGGTTGGAAAGTATGTTGAATTGCAAGATTCATATAAATCCATTTTAGAAGCATTTATTCATGCAGGAGCTGAAAATGAAGTAAAAGTAAATGTTGAATCGGTACATTCTGAATATTTAAACAGTGATAATATAAAATTAAAATTATCTCATTTAGATGGTGTCTTGGTTGCTCCAGGATTCGGAGAACGAGGAATTGAAGGTAAAATTGATGCTGTAAAATACGTGCGTGAGAATAATATTCCATTTTTTGGTATCTGCTTAGGTATGCAAATGGCGGTTATTGAATTTGCTCGAAACGTTTTAGGAATAAAGGATGCAGATTCTACAGAAATGAATCCGACCACAGAAAACCCTGTGATTGATTTAATGGAAGACCAAAAAAACATTACAGACAAAGGCGGTACAATGCGTTTAGGGGCATGGGAGTGCGATTTAAAAATAGGAAGCGCCGTCCGTGATATATATAAATCGGAAAGCATAAAAGAGCGTCACAGACACCGTTATGAATTTAACGGGAAGTATAAAGAACAAATGGAGGCTGCTGGAATGAAAGCGTCGGGTTTAAATCCAGATACAGGGTTAGTTGAGATTATAGAAATCCCTAGTCATCCTTGGTTTGTTGGAGTGCAGTACCATCCGGAATATAAAAGTACAGTAGCCAGCCCACACCCTTTATTTGTGGCATTTGTAAAAGCTGCTTATAATTATAAGAAAAAGCATAGAGGTGTCAGTATGGCACAAAATAAATAGTGGATAGTTTATTGATGAGCTAATAACATTCCTGTTTAATGCAGGAATCTTTTTTTAATATATACGAAAAGAATACATGGAAGAAAAAAAATTAGACATTAATTCGGTAATAGGATTTATACTTATTTTCGGAATATTAATGTATATGCTTTGGCAAAACCAACCAACACCTGAAGAACTTGAGGCTCAAGAAAAAGCAAAACAAGAACAGGTTGAAGCTGAAAATAAATTAAAAGCATTAGAACAAACTAAAGTAACTACTGCTGAAGATTATAATTTAGGTGCAGATGTTGATTCAATTCAACTTCTTAATCTTAAAAATAAATTAGGTGCTTTTGCATTTTCTGCAATAAATTCTTCAACTGAAGAAACGGTTATTGAAAGCGATTTATTAGCCTTAAAATTCAGTAATAAAGGTGGATATCTTTCAGAAGTTAAGCTTAAAAAGTTTGTCGATTATGATTCGGTTCCCATTTATATAATAAAAGACAACAATGCTTCTTTCAATATAAATTTTGGTACAACCGATAGTAGAATTTTAAATACTAAAGACTTACCATTTCAACCTACTGTTACTAAAAAAGGCGATATTACCATAGTTTCTATGAAGCTTAAAGTTTCTGAAAGTAAATTTTTGGAATATCGATATGAGATAAAAGAGGGCGATTATATGATGGACTTCTCCATACGTTCGCAAGGATTAAACGATGTAATTAATAGTGCGCAACCAGTTAATTTAGATTGGAAGTTAAAAGGCTATCGTCATGCTAAGAGTATTTCTTACGAAAATAGGTATACAGATATTCACTATGATTACGAAAACGGAAAAGATGACTATACAGGTATGGGAGACGCAGATGATGATGTTGAAGATGTCTCATGGATAGGATATAAGCAACATTTCTTTTCATCAGTACTATTAACCGATGTACCTTTTAAGAAAGTAAAAGTTAAGTCGGAAAATTTAGTTGAAGACGAAGCTATTGATACTGTGTTTACCAAAAAATTTGAAACATACATTCCTCTAGAATTACAAGGTGGCGAAATCAATCAATCTTTAAATTGGTATTACGGACCAAGTGATTATAAAATATTAAATGCTTATAACAGAAATTTAGACGAATTAGTACCGCTTGGTTGGGGTATTTTTGGATGGATAAACCGTTATATTTTTATGCCTTTATTTAGCTTTTTAGGAGGTTTTATGCCCTATGGAATTGCTATTGTTGTTATGACTATTTTGGTAAAAATATTATTATCATTTGTGCAGTACAAACAATTTTTATCTCAGGCAAAAATGAAAATTTTAAAGCCAGAGCTTGATGCAATTCGCGAAAAGCATAAGGGGAATAAAATGAAAGCACAACAAGAAACTATGGCTTTGCAAAATAAAGCTGGAGCAAGTCCAATGGCGGGCTGTTTACCGGCTTTAATACAATTGCCTGTGTTTTATGCTTTGTTTCAATTTTTTCCATCGGCGTTTGATTTAAGACAAAAAAGTTTCCTTTGGGCTGACGATTTATCGTCCTACGATACCGTAGCAAATTTACCTTTCAACATTCCTTTTTATGGTGACCACGTGAGTTTATTTCCATTGTTAGCTTCTATAGCCATATTCTTTTATATGCGTTTAACAACAGGGCAACAAATGGGTAACCAACCACAACAAGAAGGTATGCCAGATATGGCAAAAATGATGAAGTACATGATGTACTTTTCGCCAATAATGATGTTGTTTTTCTTTAATAACTATGCCTCTGGTTTAAGTTTATATTATTTCATATCTAACTTAATCAGTATTGGAATCATTTTAGTGATTAAGAATTATATTCTTGATGAAGATAAAATTCATGCACAGATTCAAGAGAATAAAAAGAAACCTAAAAAACAAAATAAGTTTCAAAAGAAAATGGCAGAAATGATGGAGCAGGCTGAAAAGCAAAAACAAGCTCAGAAAAAACGTAAATAATAATATTTAAAACCACAAAAGCTGTCAAGATAATTATTTTGGCAGCTTTTTTGTTATAAGAAGTTTAGTAAATAATCGTTATTAAAATATAATTACTCTGTTATTAAAAAGTCAATTTAAATGAAGACATTAACTGGCATCTTATTTTTTCTAATTTCGGTCACTATTCTTGGCGCACAAAACATAAATCAATTTGATGCTAACGGGAATCGCCACGGGATTTGGAAAAAAAACTTTGAGGACTCTAAAGTTATTAGATATGAAGGCGAATTTTATCACGGCAAAGAAATAGGGCTTTTTAAATTTTATAAAAACATAAAAAGTAAACCGATTTTATCGGCTACAAAGGAATTTAATGAAACAAATAACATATCTGAAGTTAAGTTTTTGGCATCAAATGGCAAAGTTATTAGCGAAGGACAAATGGATGGTAAAACATTCATTGGAACTTGGAAATATTATCAAAAAGGATCTAATGGTATTTTAACATTAGAAGAATATGATAACAATGGTAAGTTAGTTGGTGAGCGTTTGGTATATTATCCAAATGGGGAAATTGCAGAACGACAAAATTATAATCAAGGTGTTTTAAACGGTAATTCTATTTGGTATTCTGATAAAGGCGTAGTTTTAAAAGAGTTTAATTATGTTAATGATGAGTTACACGGTGAGGCTAAATTTTATAATCCGAAAGGAGAGTTAATTGTTGAAGGTTTTTATAAAAGAGGTAAAAAAGATAATATTTGGAAATATTATAAAAACGGAAATTTAATAGAAAAAAAGGATTTTACTTATAAACCAAAATACATAAAAAAAACTCCCTAATTTCTTAGGGAGCCTCTCTCTCATAGACAATTTTTTAGCGACAAAAACTAATTCATTGTCTAAAAAATAATCAAACCAACCTAATTTTATTCTTATTCAGGTAATATTACTTTATCTATTACGTGAACTACTCCGTTTATTGATTGTATATCAACTAAACTTGTTACTATATTACTAACTCTTCCATTAGCATCCGTTAAAGTGAAAACTGATGCATCTGCAGTAATATTTCCACCTAAAGTAGATACCGTACCACTTGTTAATTGACTTGATTGCACGTTGGCATCAACTATATGATTTAATAGGACAGCATCAACAGTAGACGTTGGAATATCAGTAAGAGCACTAACCTCTAACTCAGATAATAATGATACAAAGGCATCATTAGTAGGAGCAAAAACTGTAAAAGGACCGGTTGCGGCATCAGAAACTGTATTTATATATGGTACAGTTGGATTTCCAGTATCAGCATAAACCAGTGCATCTACTAAAATAGATAATGCTGAATTAGTTGTAGCAAAGGTCGCTATAGTTGGTAAATCAATAACTTGATCGATAACATGTACGATACCGTTAGATGTTTCAACGTCTGGGATTACTACTGCAGCACTTCCATTAAAAGAGACACCAGACGTCCCATCATAATAAATACTTAATTTTGTTGAATTTGGCCCATCTGCTAATGTATTTTCATATCCTGTACTTCCTGCGAGGTCAGAAGATAGATAACTCGTACCAGCAATGACATGATTCAATAATATTTGAGTTAAGATATCATTCGGAACTTCAGATAAAGAATTAAACCCTTTAGCAGCTAAAAACGCTGTAAATGCCGCATTAGTTGGAGCTAAAACAGTTTTGGCGCCGTCAGCTGA
Organism: Flaviramulus sp.; assembly: GCF_013001275.1. GTDB lineage: Bacteria > Bacteroidota > Bacteroidia > Flavobacteriales > Flavobacteriaceae > JABDMV01. The sequence goes on along the minus strand of NZ_JABDMV010000069.1, from coordinate 16,874 downwards.
TAAGGCATCAACTAATCCAGCTTGTACGACTGCATCAACTAAAACACTTAAATCATCAACAGATTGAGCTGTTTCAACAATGTTTAATGGATCTGCATCCATAGCAGGTAAAATAACTTTATCTATAACGTGAACAACTCCGTTTATTGTTTGTATATCAACTAAACTGGTTACTATATTACTAACTCTTCCATTAGCATCTGTTAAGGTGAAAACTGATGCATCTGCAGTAATATTTCCACCTAAAGTAGATACCGTACCACTTGTTAATTGACTTGATTGCACATTGGCATCAACTATATGATTTAACAGGACAGCATCAATGGTAGACGTTGGAATATCTGTAAGAGCACTTTCTTCTAACTCAGATAATAATGACACAAAGGCATCATTAGTAGGAGCAAAAACTGTAAAAGGTCCGGTTGCAGCATCAGAAACTGTATCTATATATGGTACAGTTGGATTTCCAGTATCAGCATAAACCAGTGCATCTACTAAAATAGATAATGCTGAATTTGTAGTAGCGAAGGTCGCTATAGTTGGTAAATCAATAACTTGATCAATAATATGTACGGTACCGTTTGATGTTTCAACGTCTGCCGTAGTTACTGTGCCACTTCCATTAAAAGTAACGCCGGCATTGCCATCATAATAAATACTTAATTTTGTAGAGTTTGGTCCATCAGCCAATGTGTTAGTATAGCCAGAAGTTCCTATCAATGCCGATGATTCTAAGTTGGCACCTGCAATTACATGGTTCAATAATATTTGAGTTAATACATCATTTGGTACTTCCGATAATGAATTAAAACCTTTCTCAGCTAAAAATGCTGTAAATGCGTCATTTGTTGGAGCTAACACCGTTTTGGCGCCGTCAGCTGATAAGGCATCAACTAATCCAGCTTGTACTACTGCTTCTACCAAAATACTTAGATCGGAAACAGATTGAGCAGTTTCTACAATGTTTAAAGGTTCTGGAGCAGCAATTGTGTTGTTATCATCATCATTACTACAAGCAGAAAAAGTAAGTAATACAACAATGATAAATGTTAATCTTTTTAAGTTCATTAAATTTTTCATGTTTTGTTAGATTTAAATTTTGTTCATCAAATATAAGTAAAAGTTAAACAATAAACCAAATATTGTTTAACTTTTTTTTAAAACAACTAAACAAAAGATTATTTAGTCGATGATTTCGTTCTTATTATATCAACTAAAAATTTGTAATAATGTGTATCTTTGTGCACTAATTTTTAATGAATGAAACGAGTAATAATTGGACTTTCAGGAGGCGTTGATTCAAGCGTTGCAGCTTATTTGTTAAAGCAGCAGGGTTACGAAGTTATTGGCTTGTTCATGAAAAACTGGCATGATGATTCTGTGACCATATCAAACGAATGTCCGTGGTTAGATGACAGTAACGATGCGATGTTGGTTGCTGAAAAATTGGGGATTCCATTTCAAACAGTCGATTTGAGCGAACAATACAAAGAACGTATTGTCGACTATATGTTTCACGAATACGAAAAAGGCAGAACGCCAAATCCAGATGTATTGTGCAACAGAGAGATAAAGTTTGATGTATTTATGAAAATTGCATTAGAACTTGGGGCAGATTACGTTGCTACTGGCCATTATTGTAGAAAAGGAATTATTGATAAAGATGGCAACAAGATTTATCAACTATTAGCTGGAGTTGATGAAAATAAAGATCAATCGTATTTTTTATGTCAATTATCTCAAGAACAACTTTCAAAATCGCTATTTCCAATAGGTGAGTTAACTAAACCAGAAGTTAGAGAAATAGCAGTAAAATTAAATCTAACAACGGCAGATAAGAAAGATTCTCAAGGACTTTGTTTTATTGGGAAGGTGAAATTGCCTGATTTTCTTCAACAGCAATTAAAACCAAAAGAAGGCGTCATTGTCGAAATACCCAAAGAGCAACCTTTTTACATCGAAGACGAACCACTATTTGATTCTGAAGAAGAAAAACTAAAATTCTTATCAAGAAAAATTGATTATAAAATTGAACAAGGTAAAATTGTAGGTAAACATCAAGGCGCTCATTATTTCACCAAAGGACAACGAAAAGGATTATCCGTTGGTGGCACTATTAAGCCTTTATTCGTTATTGATACAGATGTTGATGAAAATGTGATTTATACCGGACAAGGTAAGGAACACCCTGGATTATTAAAAAAAGCGTTGTTTGTTACAAACTCAGAATTAATTTGGATACGTGAGGATTTGGCATTGAAAGTGGATGAATCTATGAAAGTAACTGCAAGAATTCGATACAGACAAGCCTTAGAAAATGCAACACTATATAAAGTTGACAGTGGCTTATATGTAGAATTCGAAAATTATCAGTCTGCTATAACAGAAGGTCAATTTGTAGCTTGGTATTTAAATGACGAACTTATAGGATCAGGAGTTATATCATAAAATATATAGATGTCAAATAGAATTACCACATTATTCAATATTAAATACCCTGTAATTCAAGCAGGAATGATTTGGAATAGCGGTTGGCGATTAGCATCGGCGGCTAGTAATTCTGGAATATTAGGTCTTTTAGGTGCCGGTTCCATGTACCCTGAAATACTTAGAGAACATATTCAAAAATGTAAAAAAGCAACAGATAAACCGTTTGGTGTGAATGTGCCCATGCTCTACCCTAATATTCAAGAAATAATGGATATTATAGTTGAAGAAGGTGTAAAGATTGTTTTTACTTCAGCCGGAAATCCAAAAACATGGACTTCCTGGTTAAAAGAACGTGGAATTACTGTTGTTCATGTAGTAAGTAGCGTGAAGTTTGCATTAAAAGCTCAGGAGGCTGGTGTTGATGCCATTGTTGCTGAAGGGTTTGAAGCAGGCGGGCATAATGGACGGGACGAAACAACTACATTGACCTTAATTCCAATGGTAAAGGAACATATTAATATTCCATTAATTGCTGCTGGAGGAATAGCAACAGGACAAGCAATGTTAGCAACTATGATTTTAGGTGCCGATGGTGTTCAAGTAGGAAGTAGATTTGTTGCAAGCGAAGAAAGTTCATCTCATATAGCATTTAAGCAAAAAGTTGTTGATGCTAAAGAAGGTGATACCCAACTCACATTAAAAGAATTAGCGCCGGTTAGATTAATTAAGAATAAGTTTTATAATGAAGTCCAAGAACTTTATAAAAAAGCACCGACTGTTGATCAACTTAGAGAATTATTAGGAAGAGCAAGAGCAAAAAAAGGGATGTTTGAAGGTGATTTGGAAGAAGGTGAACTTGAAATAGGTCAAATTTCTGGATTAATACATGATATAAAACCTGTTTCGCAAATAGTAACTGATTTGATGGACGAATTTGAAGACGCGAAACGGAGTATAATATCCTTATAATTTGTTTTTTTAATTAAGCTACACAATTGCAATTGCTCCTAATTAAAAATAAATTAGTTAAAATAGAAAGGAGGAAAATAAATTTCCTCCTTTCAAATTTCGAAACGTTAAGCTTAATTTTATTAAATCCCTATTTAAAAAAACGCTAAATGCTTCTAAAATACTAGATTACTGTTACTTATATAGCAATTTATGTGTTCAAATTTATAAAAAAACTACTACAAATAATTACTTTTAATAGATAAGTTGTTAACATTTGTTAATGTTAATTGATTTTATAAAAGAACGCTATAATTTTGGTTATTGCTAGCTCTAAAGTTTATTTTTGCCAAATGCTAATTAGGAGTTACACAAAAGAATTTAAATACAATTGGAAACTAGCCGCCCCCGTAATGCTTGGGATGCTTGGGCATACTTTCGTAAGTTTTGTAGACAATATTATGGTGGGCCAATTAGGGACTGCTGATCTTGCTGCTGTATCTTTAGGTAATAGCTTCATGTTTATAGCTATGTCGATTGGAATTGGTTTTTCAACCGCTATTACACCACTTATTGCAGAGGCCGATACAGCTAATGATTTTTTAAAAGGGAAATCGGCGTTCAAACATGGATTGTTTTTGTGTACACTTTTAGGAGTATTGCTTTTTTTCCTGGTTTTTATTGCAAAACCATTAATGTATATGATGAAGCAGCCAGTTGAGGTTGTGGAATTAGCAATTCCTTATTTAGACTTGGTAGCAGTATCATTAATTCCTTTGATAATATTTCAAGGTTTTAAACAGTTCAGTGATGGCTTGTCTATGACAAAAGACCCCATGTATGCAACTATTATTGCGAACATTTTAAATGTAGTTTTAAATTATTTATTGATTTTTGGAAAGTTTGGTTTTCCAGCCATGGGAATAGTAGGAGCAGCATACGGGACTTTAATTTCCCGAATTATAATGGTTTGGTATTTATGGTATTTACTTAAAGGTAAAGCAAAGTCTAAAGCATTTGTAACTCATATAAAGTTTTTTGTTTTAGATAAAATGATGCTCAAAAAAATTATCAATTTAGGCACGCCAAGTGCGATGCAAATGTTTTTTGAAGTAGCAATATTTACTGCGGCCATTTGGTTAAGCGGATTACTTGGTAAGAATCCACAAGCAGCTAATCAAATAGCCCTAAACTTGTCTTCAATGACCTTCATGGTGGCGATGGGATTAAGTGTGGCATCAATGATAAGAGTTGGAAACCAAAAAGGATTGAATGCTTTTATCGAATTACGACGAATTGCATTCTCATTATTTTTAATGGGCCTTTTATTTGCCATATTCTTTGCTACTTTTTTCTTTTTATTTCATAAACAATTACCAAAAATTTACGTTGATTATGATGACAGTAAAAACTTGATAGATAATATTGAAGTTGTAAGTATTGCTTCAAAATTACTTATTGCGGCTGCGATTTTTCAAATAAGCGATAGTATTCAAGTCATTGTATTAGGAGCCCTTCGTGGTTTGCAAGATGTGAAAATCCCAACCATTATAACATTTATATCATATTGGCTTATTGGATTTCCAATAAGTTGGTTTCTAGGAAAAGAATCAGCTTATGGAAGTTTTGGAATTTGGTTAGGATTGTTGGCTGGTTTATCTACGGCTGCCATTTTATTGTATATTCGATTTAATTATTTAACAAAAAAGTTAATTTTGTCAAACAGCTAAAAATTTTAAAATGAGTCTTCCAAAATTTATTCTAGGTGATAACACCAAGTACCCAAATGCTATTTACGTGATTCATACAGAGTTTCCGAGGTTTATTATAAATTTAGAAGATGACGAAGTTGAATGGTTTGAAGATTTTGATGCCGACGATCAAAATGAATTAGAGGAAGAAACCGAAAATATGATAAAACTTGCTACCGAATTTTACGATATTGAAATAGCAAATTATAAAGAATAAAAACCCACGAATGTTAGAACAATTAGTACAATTAGATAAGGAATTATTTATTTATTTAAACAGTTTAGGTACCGAAACATGGGATGGATTTTGGATGTTTTATACCACAAAATTTAATTGGATTCCGTTCTATGCAGTACTACTATATTTATTATACAAAAGGTTTAATACTAAAATGTTTGTTTTAACTTTAGTAGTTATTGCTCTCATGATTACGTTCACCGATCAAGTATCTAATTTATTTAAAAATCAATTTGTTAAACGCCTAAGGCCATGTCATGAAACAGATGTTTTCAGCCTTATGAGACTCGTAAAATCATATTGTGGAGGCCAATTTGGTTACTTTTCTGGTCATGCTTCAAACTCTATGGCTGTCGCAATTTTTGCTGGACTTATGTTAAAGTCGAAATATAAATATTTAATTTATTTATTGATAGTTTGGGCATTAGCAATGGGCTATAGTAGAATATATATTGGTGTGCATTACCCACTTGACGTGTTGTCTGGAGCCACTTTTGGAGGGTTATCGGGTTTAATGTTTTATAAATTAGACACCTATATTCAAAGCCGCTTTAAGGTAAAATGACCCAACACGTTTAAGTTAAAGATAGCAAATAGTCAGCTGCAGTAAAAGGCGTGGTTTTATTTGTTTCTATAAGTTTTAATTGCTTAATTAATTCCTTCTTGATTTTTGGCGAGTTAAAAAACTCCGACTTCAATTGATTTTCAATGGTCTGGATGAGCCAAAATTTATTTTGTTCATTACGTTTTTGATTGAAATATTTATTCTTTTTTGTTATTTCAACATAATTCAAAATAATGTCCCAAATCTCATCAATTCCTTCATTATGTAATGCGCTGCAAATTGTAACTTTAGGTTGCCATTTCGATGATTTTTCAGGATAAAGATGTAAAGCTCTATTAAATTCTACTTTTGCAATTTTTGCTTTTTTAAGATTATCGCCATCTGCTTTATTAATAGCTATTGAGTCAGCCATTTCTATTATACCACGTTTAATTCCTTGAAGTTCATCACCTGCACCAGATAATTTTAATAATAAAAAGAAATCGACCATACTATGTACGGTTGTTTCACTTTGGCCTACACCAACAGTTTCAATAATTATTACATCAAATCCTGCAGCCTCACATAAAATAATTGATTCCCTCGTTTTTCGTGCAACACCTCCCAACGATTCTCCCGAAGCTGATGGTCTGATAAAAGCATTTTTATCTTTTACTAAGGCGTCCATTCGGGTTTTGTCACCCAAAATACTACCTTTCGTAATGGTGCTACTAGGGTCTATCGCCAATACAGCAACGCGTTTACCAAGTTGTGTTAAATGTGATCCAAAAGTTTCAATAAAAGTGCTTTTCCCAACACCTGGAACTCCTGTGATTCCTATTCTTATAGAATTATTGGAATGAGGCAAACATTCTTTTATTATGGTATTAGCCTTTTCTAAATGTTGTGAATTTTTGCTTTCTATTAAAGTAATGGCTCTACTTAAAGCAGTAATGTCGTTATCTAAAATCTTTGCTATTAAAGTATCGGTGTCAATTTCTGCTTTACGTCTATCCTGAATGGACTTAATGGAAGATATATTTGTAATTTCCGAGACAGAAACTCCTTTTTTTTCTTTTAAAGCCGATTTGTTTTTTTTTGCCACGAAAACATAAATGTTTGTCTAATTTACAATTTTATTTCTACTAGACTATAAATATTCTCTCATCGAAAGATAACCTATTTTAAAGGCACTGCTACTTTTACATCATCCCAAGCCATTGTTAAAAAAAGTTTGTCGGTAGAATTGTCAAATGCAATTGTAAATTGCTCTACCATATTTTCTAAATCTTGAACTGGAACTTCAATATTAACAACATCATAGTTTGGATCCCACATAGGTTTCATTTCTGCATTTACTCCCCAAGAATATTGTTTTGAGTTAAAAATCACGGTCCATACCGAATCTTTAGGAACTGTCCAAAGCGTATATTTACCTCGAGGCAATGTCATGTTACCTAATTCTAAATCCTTATTAGTTTCAAAAGTTGTTGCTTCGTTTGCACCAGTGCGCCATACCTGATTAAATGGCACTAGGGCTCCAAATATTTCACGATTTTTTTTAGAAGGTCTATTATAAAAAACTTTGAGTTTTAAATCATTTAGCTCAAACTTAACAGTTTCTTTAGGACTTAAACGATAAGTGAAAATATTTTCTACAAATGCCGAATATAAAAACAAAGCTATTGCGACCACAGATAAAATAATTAAAACTCTTTTTAAAAAGGTATTCATGTATAGCATATTATAAGGCTCAAAGATAATTCAAAAAGTGATAATTCAGGAAATACAAACGCAGTTTTTGTAGCTTTGTTATATAAGTTGAAAAAATATTTTTTTTTTTGCAACACTACACTTTTTTTATCGTCTTTTAAACGAACTAACTTAAACCAAAAGTATAATTAGTATGTTTCAAGTTGACATTATCGAACAATGTAAACAAAACAATCGAAAAGCACAATTGCAATTATACAACCAGTATTGTAATGGGATGTATATTGTTGCAAAACGATTTTTGAAAGATACACATGATGCTGAAGATGTAGTACAGGAAGCTTTTATAAAAGCATTCACTAAGTTACATCAATATAAAGCAGAAGTTACTTTTGGGGCTTGGTTAAAACGTATTGTTGTTAATAAATGTCTCGACTTATTAAAATCTAAAAAACACAAGCTTGTGGAGTTAGATGAGGTGCACCTTAAAGTGGTCGATACATCTCATGACGACAAATGGTTAGTAGACGATTCAATTACTTTAAACGAAGTAAAAGACGCAATTAATAAATTACCAGATAAATACCAGTATGTCGTGATGCTTTATTTAATTGAAGGTTATGATCATCAAGAGATCTCTGAGATTTTAAATATTTCAGAAGTAGCATCACGCACACAATTATTTAGAGGTAAATCGAAATTACAGGACCTTTTAACAATTAAAAAAAATGGCACAAGATATTAGAGAGTTATTAAAAGATGATAACATGGCGCATGAAAGGATGCCTGAAAATCATCAAGACCGATTTCTTAAAAAGTTAGACGTTGCTTTGCCCACTAAAAACTATTCAAAATTTAGTTGGATAAAAATTGCTGCTAGTATTGTAGTGCTTTTAGGATTAAGTTTCGGTGCTTATAAGTTTTTTCAACCGCAAGATTCTCTGTTAATATCTCCATCACAGGTGGCAATAACAGAAACAACGGTTACAAAAACTTTAGGCGATATTTCACCGGGATTAAAAAAGGTGGAAGATTATTATTTGGCGAGCATCAACTTAGAATTATCAAAAATGAAGTATACTCCTGAAACCAAAGAAATGTTCGATGACTATTTAGAACAAATGGAAGCGCTTAATAAAGAGTATAAGCGCTTATCAGTTGATTTAACAGAGTCCGGACCGAGCGAGTTAACGGTAAACGCATTAATTGATAATTTAAAATTTCGTTTAAACCTTATGTATCGATTAAAATCACAACTAAATGAATTAAACACTTCTAGTGGAGAAGTTAAACAATCAATTTAAAAATCAAAAAATGAACAAGACAATCATAAAAATAAAATTATTTGTATTAAGTTTTCTTATTTCTAGTAGCTTATTAGCACAGCAAAAATTAACGAAAGTATCTCAATCGATTAATGTAAAAAAAGATGTTACAATTGATTTAAACACGACTCATACAAATATTGTATTTGATACATGGAATAAAAATGTTGTTGAAATTGAAGCATATATAGAAGACAAAAAATTGAGCAAAGAAGAACTTCAAGAAGTACTAAGATCATGGCATTTAGATATTGATGCTACCAATTATTTGGTGACAATTCGTTCAAAAGGAGGAAGCTCAAATTTATGGGCTTCTAGAGTGAAAAATCATAGTGATGAAGATGCGGTTCGAGCGATGTTAAAAGAATTGAAATTTGAAATTGCAGATTTTCCTGATATGAATTTCGATTTTAATATTGAAATGCCTGAGATTCCTGAGATGCCGGTTTTGGCTGACATGCCTGAATTGCCTGAATTGCCAGAATTGCCAGAATTGCCAGAATTGCCAGAATTACCGGATGGTGCCAATAATATTCTATTCGATTATGAAGCTTACAAAAAAGATGCGGATAAATATTTAGAAGAGTATAATAAAAAGTTTGAATCACTTTATGGCGAAGATTATTTAAAAAAAATGGAGGCATGGGGAGAGAAATTTGGTAAAGAATGGGGAGAGAAATATGGCGCGCAAATGGAGAAATGGGCGGAAAAAATGGAAAGTAAAATGAACAGTGATGAATATGCTAAAAAAATGGAAGTTTGGGGTGAAAAATTTGGCAAAGATTATGAAGAGAAAATGGAAGCTTGGGGAGAACGCTATACGGATCAAATGGAAAGGCAAGCAGATAGAATAGAGGCAGAGTTAGAACGCAAAAGAGAACATGAAAATCGTGGTAAAGAACGTTCTATATTAGCAGATGAGCGACGAAAGAATATCGAAAAATTGTTTGATGATAAACCAAATGCTAATGTTAAGAAAACAATTAAAATTAAAATGCCCAAAGGCGCTAAGTTAAAAGTAAATGTACGGCATGGTGAAATGGAATTGGCTGCCAATATTGATAATTTAAAAGCCGATTTATCGCATTCAAAATTTACTGCACAAAGCATTGATGGAAGTTCTACTTCCATTAATGCTTTCTATTCACCGGTTCACGTTGATAATTGGAATTTAGGTGAACTAAATTTACATTATGTTAATGATGCCATTTTAAAGGATGTGAAACAGCTAGTATTAAATTCAATATCTTCTAATCTTGATATTGAAAACCTCAGAGGAAGTGCTGTAATTGATTCAAATATTGGCGATTTGAAAATTTTAAATATAACGGAAGCTTTTAGTAATTTAAACATGATCCTACAAAACAATGATGTAGTTATAAAGCTTCCCAAAGTAGATTATTATTTGCAATACAAAGGCACACACACTAAATTCGCTTACCCAAATAAAACTTCAAAAAATAATGCGTCAAACTTTTCCGTGGGAAATCTATCGAGTGGTAAAAGTATTGTTGTTAATGCTAAATATAGTAATGTTGACATGCATTAAGTCGGTATTTCAACAGCTCTCAAATATATCTCTTTATTCTTCACTTAGCTATTATATTTTTAAAGACTAATTTTCCAATATTGCATTTTTCTTCTTGTTGTAAACCCTAATTTTTTATACAGGTTTATCGGACCTAAATTAGTTTCGTCTACATGTAAAAAAGGTGTTTTGCCAGAATCAAATATGTTATTTGCTGTATGTGCTACTAGTTGTTTGGCATAACCTAGCCCTAAATAATCTGGATGCGTTACCACCGCACTAATTTCAATAAAATGGGTGGTTTGCATGCGTTCACCAGTTACAGCAACCAATTTTCCATTTTTATATATGCCATAATAGCGTCCTAATGTATTTGTTTTTTCTTTATAAAATTCTGGATAAACAAGTTTTACTAAAGCTTTTAATTCATTAGAATGGGATTCATTTAGAGCTATAATATTCTCGGTTATTAAATAATTTATTTTATTATAAATAATCATTTGCAACCCCACATATCTTTTTGGTGGATTAAAGTTTATTGGCATTTTTGGCTGATCGCCAACAATAAAAAAATCTTTAGTTAACTGTGAATATTTTTCGATTGCGTAAGATGTATCTTGATTATTTATAAAAGCTCCAAAAGGTGCATAGTCGGTTTGATAAAACTTCACGTTGCCATAATTGATACAATAATCAAAATGAACATCTGTTAAGGAACTCCAAACCGGATTATCTAAAGCATACTCATTGGTTTTCATTGTAATTTTACGGTAAAGTTATTTGTGTTTTTAATTTATCAATTATGGAATCTACTGGTGTTAAAAAGTTAAACCAAATGGTTATTTCATTCCTTTTAAACCAAGTAAGTTGGCGCTTAGCAAAACGACGTGTGTTTTTTTTGATTTCTGAAACAGCAAAATCTAATTCCCATTCCCCATCTATATATTTAAACAATTCTTTATATCCAACCGTATTCAGAGCATTTAAGTTTTTATATGGTAACAAGCCTTTAGCTTCATTTAATAATCCTTGTTCAATCATTAAATCTACTCGCTTGTTAATGCGATTGTAAATAATATCTCTGTCGGCATCAATCCCGATACTTATTGTTTCGAATGGACGATTTTCTTTTTTTTTATTTAAAAAAGAGGAATAAGGTTTACCAGATCCTACGCAAATTTCTAATGCCCGAATTAGGCGATGAGGATTATTAATGGCTATAGAATCATAAGATTCCAAATCGAGTACTTTAAGTTTGTTTTGTAAAAACTCGAGTCCTTTACTTTTTAAATCATTGTTTAAAGTTTCACGTATTTGGCTATCTACTTCTGGAAATTCATCCAATCCTTTTGTAACGGCATCGATATATAAACCAGAACCACCAACCATAATAACAATATCATGTATTTTAAAAAGTGCTTCCAATTTATTTATAGCATCTCGTTCAAAAGCACCCACACTATACTTTTCATGTATTGATTTGTGATGAATAAAATGATGTTTTGCTTTTGACAGCTCTAGGCTAGAAGGTGCTGCCGTACCAATTTGCATCTCTTTGAAAAATTGACGAGAATCCGCAGATATTATTTCGGTATTAAAATGATTGGCAAGCTCTATACTTAAGGCCGTTTTTCCAATAGCTGTAGGACCTATAACTGAAATTAAATATTTAGTCTTCATCTAATTTAAATCCACATTTGCTACAAAATTCGGCATTATCAGTATGTGCGTCATATAAGCAATTTTTGCAAGATTTAACCGAAATAGGTTCTTCTTTGGTATTTGTTTTAACCATTTGAGCAGATACTATTCCTGTTGGGATTGCAATAATACCATAACCAAGTATCATGATTGCTGATGCTATTAATTGTCCCAAAGGTGTTTGGGGTGCAATATCGCCGTATCCAACAGTTGTAAGGGTAACTATGGCCCAATAGACGCTTCTTGGGATACTTGTAAACCCACTTTCTGGAGCTTCTATGAGATACATAAGAGTTCCTAAAATGATACATAGTATAACTACAAACGACAAGAATACTGCAATTTTGGCTCGACTTTCTTTCAAAGCGATAACAAAATTTGTTGATTCGCCCATGTAACGCGCTAACTTTAAAATTCTAAAAACCCGCAATAATCTGAGCGCTCTTAAGGCAACCAAGGATTGTGAACCCACGAATACAAAAGACAAATACATAGGAATAGTAGACAGTAAATCTATAATACCATAAAAACTAAAAATATATTTTCTAGGAGCCTTTATAGTAATAATTCTCGTAATGTACTCGACAGTGAAAAGAATAGTTATCAACCATTCTAAAACCTTAAAAAGTGTATGAAACCGTGCGTCTAATTCACGTACACTCTCAAGCATTACAAGAATGATACTCGCAATAATTACGTAGAATAAAACGACATCAAATAATTTTCCAGATTTTGTATTTGCTCCAAATATTATTTCATGCAGCTTTATCTGCCAAGGTCTTAATTCTCGTTTTTTTAAGAAAACAAGATCTAAAATTAAGTAATAATAAATTTTTGATTTCCTCTTAAATCTATTAATCTTATTTGCAAAGTTATTTTTCACATTTTTAGACATATACTCAAATTTACTAAAAGATTATGTATTATGAGTATCAGGTTGAAATTGTATGATTTTTAGGCGCTTATTTTTTCTAACATAACTCTGAATAATATGCTGAGTATCTCTATTATTATTCATTGGTGTTATTATGGATTCTAAAACTTCGATATTATTTATTTGATAATTTAAATTGAAGAATCCGAGTCCTTTAAATACACCATTTTCGATTAAAATGGCGCTGCGTTCATCAACTTCTCGTCCTCTATCTACAATGACCATATTTTTATTAGAATAACTATTGTTACTTATAAGTGCTTCAACACGATTATTATATAAATCAGGAACCTCTTTCTGCACACAAGCCCCCTCGCAGGCTTTTATTTCAAAATTAAAACAACTTGTTTTTGTTTTGTACAATCCTGTTAATTTTTGACATAATTTATAATCTTCAACGGCTTTAGTTATAAAACTTTTTCCACTTTGACGATTACTGAACGTTGTGATAGGCTTTTTACGACCATCGGCAATATCAATTTTTAGATTAATATAATTGTTTTCATCCTTAAAACTATATAAAGCATGTGTAAAAATAGAACGCCGTAGTGCCCTGTTAAAAATGGGTTTGACACGTTTTATTTCTTCGCTTTCTTTTAAAAGCGCCACCAATTCACTACCAGTTTTTTCATAGGTAACTGCATGAACTTTGGATTGAATTTTTTTTGATTTTTGATTGGTACCAGTGAAATGTTGATTAATACGTTTTTTTATATTGTTACTTTTTCCAATATAAATAATTTCGCCTTCTGAATTGTGAATGTAATAAACACCTGTAGCTGATGGTAATTCACGGAGAATATCTAAGTGTCGCGGCTCTAATTGATGTTTCGGATTTAAACTGATTGATTGTTGAATAATTGTTTTACCGGTATCTTTATCCAACAACATTTTAAACAATTTTAAAGTTGCCAAAGCATCACCTGATGCTCGATGCCGGTCAGTCACTGGGATACCAAGCGAACGCACTAACTTTCCTAAACTATAAGATGTTTGCCCTGGAATTAAATTTTTTGAAAGTTGTACCGTACAGAGCGATTTACGTTCAAATTCATAGCCTAATCGGTTAAACTCTGTACATAATATTCGATAGTCAAAATTTGCGTTATGAGCAACTAAAATACATTCATCTGTAATTTCAACAATTCGTTTGGCTACTTCATAAAATTTAGGAGCACTGCGTAACATGTTGCTATTGATACCGGTTAGATTAACAACAAAAGGTTGTATTTCGCGCTCAGGGTTTATCAGACTTATAAACTGATCTACAACTTCATGACCATCGTATTTATAGACTGCAATTTCAGTTATGCCTTCTTCATTATACTTGCCACCGGTGGTTTCTATATCTACTATTGCGTACAATAAATGGTTATTCTTTTGTTTATTTGTAATTTCTGTCACCAAAGATACTACTTCCAACTCTAATCATGGTGCTTCCACATGCAATTGCTAACTCATAATCGCCACTCATTCCCATCGATATAATTTGTAAATCAAAATTTTCTTTTTGTACATCTTTTATAGAATCAAAAGTAGATTTTAAAAATTCAAATTCTTCCTTAACTTTGGAGACGTTATCTGTAAAAGTCGCCATTCCCATAACGCCAGTAATTCTGATGTTTTTTAACTCTGAAAAGATTATTGATTGTATAATTTCTGAAGCATCTTTTTTGCTCATTCCAAATTTAGAATCTTCTTCAGCTATTTTAATTTGAAATAAACAGTCAATTATGCGATTGTTATTTTTTGCTTGTTTATTAATTTCTTTTAGCAATTTTAAGTTATCTACACCATGAATTAAACGCACGAAAGGCGCCATATATTTTACTTTATTTCGCTGAACATGTCCAATCATGTGCCACTCAATATCATCAGGCATGGTTTCGTATTTCTCAACCATTTCCTGAATTTTATTTTCACCAAAAATTCGCTGACCGGCATTGTAGGCTTCCATTAAATCTGTAACTGGCTTGGTTTTAGAAACAGCAACAAGTGTTACGTGTTGTGGTAACTTTGATTTTATTTTGTTAAGGTTATCCTTTATTATCATTTAATTAATTTTTTGGTAATAAGATCCTGAAACAAATTCAATTTAACGGAAGTATTAAAATTCATAAATCGTTACACCACTTCGTAATTTAGGTTCAATAAAAGTGCTTTTTGGAGGCATAGTTAAATTGTCATCTGCAATTGCTTTTATCTCATCAACTGTTATAGGCACTAAACCAAAACCAACTTTGAATTCACCATTATCAACTTTACTTTTTATGGTGACTAAATCATTTTTTCCATGCGAATAATCAATTCGTTTGTCATTTCGTAAATTTGAGATTCCTAATATAGGTTCTAAAATGGTTTTATATAGAATTTGAGTATCCAAGGCATCCAAAGCATTATTGATCGTATAATTGTTTTTTCTTAAATAAAGTGAATAAAATTCACTATCAAGATACATGCTAAAATGATGTTTATTATTTGGTTTGTATAATTCGGGCCCCCGATTTTCTATGCGATATACCATATCAAGCTTAATTAAAAAGGCTTCTTTTGAAAGCCCATTTAAGTCTTTAACCAATCGATTAAATTCATAAATTTTTAACTCAGACTCCGGAATCAAATACGTCATAAAATAATTGTAAGGCTCTTTACCATTGTGGTTTTTGTTTTCCGATTTTAACTCCTCAGCAAGTAAACACGATGAGGCCGATCGATGATGGCCATCAGCAATGTATACTGTTTTTATACTTTCAAACTCTAAATTTATAATATTAACTAATGCTTCGTCGTCAATTTTCCACAAGTAATGAGTATCTCTGTAGGTAGTAGTAAATTCAAATTCCGCTCTTTCTTTTTGTACTTCAGAAATTATATTTCCTATAACGTCATTATCCGGATAAGTAAGTAATACTGGCTCCGCGTTAAAGCCTACTGTTTTTAAATAATCTTTAAAAATATTTTCACGGTATTCAATAGTGTCTTCATGCTTTTTTATTACATCGTTTTTATAGTCATTGGCACTTGCCGCTGCAACAATGCCCGAAAATGAAAAACCTTCTCTGTTTACAATTTTATAAATGTAATATGATGGTATGTCATCTTGTACAAAAATACTATCCTCTTTAAATTCTAAATATCGGTTCCTAACTAAGGCATAACGTTCTTTTCCGCTTATATTTTTTTGGTATTTGTAACCTGGATTTATAATATGTAAAAATGAAAAAGGATTATAATTTAGTCGTCCTTCCAATTCTGCTTGTGTATAACTTTGATAAGAGCGCGATGCCACCAAGCTAACTTTATCTCTTGTTGGTCTTACTGCTTTAAATGGAATTATATTGGCCATAATTTAATTGTACTTATGGATATTAAGTTCGATAAATTATTTCGTTAACTTAAATTGAAATCTGTAGATTATTTAAACTGATTCGAAACCGTTTCTGCCTTTCTACTTTCCGTATAATCATAAAATCCTTCTCCAGATTTCGCACCCAATTTACCGGCTCGCACCATATTTACGAGTAAAGGACACGGTGCATATTTAGGATTTTTAAAGCCATCATACATCACATTTAAAATAGATAAACACACGTCTAAACCAATAAAATCTGCTAATTGTAATGGTCCCATAGGGTGGGCCATACCTAACATCATTACAGTATCAATTTCTTTTACGCCTGCAACGCCGTTATAAAGTGTTTCGATTGATTCGTTTATCATGGGCATTAAAATACGATTGGCCACAAAGCCAGGGTAATCATT
>NZ_JABDMV010000093.1 GCF_013001275.1 Flaviramulus sp. | reverse complement strand
TCTGTGATATCTTCTTTTTGTCTGAAGTGTTTTACTAAATGGTATGCATATTCATTTAAAGTGACTTTACTTGGTGGATATGCTGTTACGATTGCTAGTTTCATTGTAAATGTTTTTAAATGTTATTTCTTAAATACAGTACAAATTTGGGGTTTTATTCATCTAAAATCAATCAATCGTAGATGGGATAACCTTTACTGTAGACGAATGGCAATTTTCTTTAGATTAAGCTATTTTAGACTTTATTTGATCGTATTTAAAGAAAGCCAATTGAATGCTTAATAATAATACCATCGCTATAATTTGCATGTGCACCACTTGCTCTAAACTATCATGATAAAAGATAACTAATGTCATTTGAAGCATGCCGAATACACCTGAAATTACTACAGGAATGTATTTATCTAAAGAAAGGTAGTAGTAAGCAAAAATATTTGATATGGCAAACATCGAGGTTGCAATAGCATATTTCCATAATAATGGTGCCATAGCCGTATAACTATCTCCAAACAGAATTGTAATAATAGTTTCAGGGAAACATAAGCAAACCACTATAATACTTATTGAAATTGCAGCAATATAACCTACATATTTAAAAAGTGTGGGAGCCGTTTCTTTGCCTTCTTTTTTAAGTTGAACTACCGTTGGTAACAACAGCATAACAAACATCCATGCAATGAAGTAAACAATTCTACCAATTAAGGCTAAAGAGGCATATAAACCTGCTTCATAAGACTCAAAGTAATGTTTTACTAAAAGTATATCACTGTTGTTTATAATGATTTGAGTAAGCTCATAAAAGGCAGTAATAATAAAGAAACTTTTTATTTCTTTGGAGTGCGTTTTACTTAACAGCAATGCTTTTTTTGGAATGATAATTGGAAATTTAAAAGGAATCAACCCAAATACAAACGATGCTAAAATACCAACCGCAATTACAACAGACGATTGAATATCAAAAATTAAAATAAGCCCTAATGTTATTATTAAACGACTTAACATTTCACTTTGATAAGTAATAGATAAAGATTTAAAGGCTTTTTTACCTTGAAAAATACCTCTATTTACACTCATTAAAAAATAAAGAGGAACGCCACAACCAAAAACAACAAACATATTTGCTGTTGATGTGTTGAACAAGTTTTGTAATTGGTTTGCAAAAAATATAATTAGCAAACCCATTACAACACCAACCAATAGGGCGTGTTTATATATTTTAGAAACGAAACTTTTAAAAATTTCGTTCTCAAAAAGTACTGAGAATTTAGCCGTTACTAATTGAAAGGTCATAGCGGCAAAACTCAATACTAATAAAAATGTAATAAGCACTGCGGCATCTGCAAATTGTGCTGGCCCTAAAATTCTACCAAGAATTAAATTATATAAATAATTCCCACCGTTTACGCCTAAAACACTTAGCATAAACAATTGCTCTGGTGTAATTTTTTTTGATTTTAAAGCGGCTAAAATTTGCATGATTTAGGAGTTTTTATTAAATATGTTAGGTTAACTATTAAAAACCATTAAAGTTTCTAACAGCATTACCTTTGAACATAAATTCGGCATTTTTCACATATACATTCTTGTAAAATTTAAATATTAATTTAGGTGCTTTTACTATATTTTTAAAAAATGAATTGATCATAACTTTTAAGTTTTCTTTATTTAGTCTTGCAGTTGCTCTATTATTTTTTAATTCAGAATTAATGAACATCTGTTTATTTTTATTTGTGTTTACCATAATTTGATTTTTTAAATTATGCTACTGCTGATAAATCAACAGATTCGTTAATACTATGTGTACCTTTTCCAATAATTGATAACTTTTTATTGTAAAATTCTGCTGCATCTAAAAGATCTGCTAGAACTTTCAACCCATTATTATTAATTGAAGAAACCTTTTCAATATTTATGATTAAGTTTTTTTTGTAAGCTAGTAAGAACTCTAAATGATTTTTAAAATATTTGATTGTAGTAGCATTAATGGTTCCCTCTACTATAACTATTCCATTATTATCTTTAATTGTAAGTGCCATATTTCTAGTTTTTAATTTCTATTTTTTCAATTCTTGTACAAAGATGCTTCAAGAATCAGTATGGCGCGTTTGAATTTCGGTGAGTTGCACATTGCTTTAGTTGAATGATTCAATTGTTTGGTTTAACGAAAAAGTTCATAAATGCTAAATACTAATAATGCTATTAAATGTGTTTAAATACACTTGTGCTATATCAGACATTGGATGAGCTGTTGCCGCTTTGTAATTTGTACAACCCAATTCAATTCTATAAGTATCGTTTGTTACAATACTTTCAATAGCTTTCGCCAGACTATCTACAGAAGTTGGATCAAAAAATTCTCCTCGATAGCCTTCATCTTTAACTAATAAAGCCAAGTCACCTAAATCTGGCATAACAACAGCTTTTCCATAACTACCAGCTTGATGTAACACACCCGAACTACCTGTTGTTGAAGTATAAGGAAAAACAACGACTGTACTTTCATTAAATAAAATTGGAACTTCATTTTCCTCTACATATCCGGTAAAACGTATTTGAGGAATATTTTTGTAATCCTCCTGTATTTTAGCTAAATAACCAGGAACATTCGGATTATCTGTTCCAGCTATAACAACCTCCAAATTTAATCCTGTAGATTGTCTAACCTTTACAACAGCCTCAATCATGCCCTCCACTTTTTTATAGGTTCCAAATTTACCAAAAGTCATTATTTGCATTGGTGCAGTTGGCACCTTATAATCTGGTTCAGCAGGAATTTCAAAAGTTCCGTGCGGTATTAACTTAACATTTTTAGCGTTATACTTATCTTCTAAAATATCAACATACTTTTGCATTGTTACCGCAACGGTATTAGCTTGAAGAATTAATCGAGTTAAGCTTGAACCAATAAATCCGTAAACTTTTTGCAACAATTTATTACTTGTAAATCCGGCACTTCCTAAATCTACTTCTTCTAAAATATTATGCAACAACACAACATTTGGTATCTTTTTTATCTTACAAACTAAAGGCAACATCAAGCCTAACGCAGCTGCTACCTTCTTATCACCAAATTTCATGAACTGTAAATTGAATAAAACTGCATCTGGTTTTGTATTATTTATCGCTTTTGTAACATTTAGTATGTTTGAATAGCTATTAAAAGACCAGCACTCTTTTACCGTAATTTTACAACCCGATTCTTCAAATTCAATATCTTTTTCGTTTTCTGTAAAGTCGCATAATAAGATCAATTCTGTTACTTGCTCTTTTTGTCTAAAATGTTTTACTAAATGATACGCATATTCATTTAAAGTAACCTTACTTGGTGGATATGCTGTTACAATGGCAAGCTTCATATTTAATCGATTTGGTTAATATTTGTAGGTTTTCTATTGGCAAACCCAAAAACCTGCGTTTTTTATACAATGTTTTATAATGAGTTTAGCTACGGTATTAGCACTTATATAGAAGTAAAATCAAATAGCTAAATTATCAAAATTATTACACTACATCGCACAAATATAGCATTTTATCGATAAAAATCGTAAAAAAATAATATATTTCTCTCAAATAATTCTATATTTACAGCAAAATATATTATAAAACAAAATATTTAAGTGATAAAATAACCCCCAAAATCAAATATCATGATTAAAATTCTCGCCATAGATGATCAGCAACTAATTCTGTTGTCATTAGAAAAACATTTAACCGATTTAGGCTTTAATATAAAGTGTGCTAGTACAGGAGAAGATGGTTTGGAACTTTTTGATTCATTTAAGCCAGACATAGTAATTGTAGATATTAATATGGATGGAATGTCTGGATTAGAGGTTGTAAAGAAAATTAGAATTGAAAAAAAATCTAAGACTAAGATTTTAGTGCTTTCTGGAAACACCAATGAAGATACTATTATTGATGGATTTGATTTAGGTATTGATGATTATATGAAAAAACCTGTATCACTAAATGAGGTGACGGTAAGAATTTCTAGAATATTTGGAATAAAAACAGATAAATTACAAAACAAAAACACAAAAGATCAAATGATTCAAAAACGCTGTGTTGGTGTTGTGATACCGTGTTATAATGAGGAGGAAAGACTACTAAGTAAATCTTTTCTTGATTTTATTGATAGTAATTTAGGCTATCATTTATGCTTTGTTAACGATGGCAGTAAAGATAATACGCTTGAAGTTTTAAATAACTTAAAGAAAGGCAGAGAAAACAATATAAGTGTCTATAACTGTGAAAAAAATGGTGGTAAAGCAGAAGCCGTTAGGCAAGGCGTATTACATTTAGCAAAAGACCCGCAGTTAGATTATATAGGGTTTTTAGATGCCGATTTATCGACCGATTTCAGAGATTTTGATGATTTAGTTAAAACCATAGAGACTTCAGATTTTAAGATAGTTAGTGGTTCTAGAATGAGTAGAATGGGTGCTGATATTACTAAAGAATCTGCTCGTAAAATAATTAGCAAAACAATAAACCTTATTATAAGAACGATTTTAGGGATGTCATTTAATGATACACAATGTGGAGCAAAAATTATGGATAAAGATATTGCAAAACATATGTTTAAAGATAAATTTATTACACGTTGGATTTTTGATGTTGAAATTTTTATAAGAATGCGAAAATTCTACGGAAAGAAAAAAGCTATTTCATATATCTGTGAACAACCGCTTAAAAGATGGATTCATGCTGATGGGTCAAAACTATCAATGAAAGACTCTATCAAAATTGTTGGACAACTTGGACAAATAGCAATACATTACAGATAAAAATATTCAATTTTAAAGAACATTTAAGTTTTATAACAACGAAAGGGCTTTGTATGTCGTTCAGCAAAGGATTGCTACAGACAAATGATTCAATACTATTGATTAACTTGCACAAGTAATAAATTAAATACTCTATGCCCTTTAAAAAGTTACTATTATTACTCCTGTTATCAGTATCGAGCTTCATATTTGCACAAAACATGCAAGAAGGGTTTACCTATTTAGAAACTGGTAAATACTCAAAAGCAGAAACATTTTTTGATACTGTTTTAAAGAATTATCCCGATAATAAAACGGCAAAACTATGTTATGGTCGTGCTATTGGTTTACAGGGTAAATCAACAAAGGCAGTTAATATCTTTACAGACTTACTAAAATTATATCCAAACGATTTTGAAATAAAACTAAATTATGCGGAATCTTTGCTTTGGGATAAAAACTACATTGATGCTAAAACCTTTTATGAAGATTTAATTTTAGAAAACGACCAAAGTTTTCCTGCACTTTTAGGATATGCCAATACCCTTTCCAATCTTAAAATATATGATGAAGCCTTAATTAATGTAAATAAAGCTTTGGAAGTATTACCAGGAAATCCAAACGCCTTAACTTCAAAAAAGTATATCTATTTAGGTTTTGCATATCAAAACCAACAAGCCCAAAACTACGAGGAAGCAGAACGCCTTTTAAAAGAAAATTTATCGGTTTTTAAAGACGATAAAGACACGCTTTTGAATCTGGCGAACTTATATTTAATTTCTGGCGAATATGATAAAGCTGAAACTACATATCAGACTATCGCAAAAAATCCTGAAAATAAAACAGTCGCATTAAATGGACTTGCATTAGTCAATCATTTAAAAGGACGAGAAAAAGAAGCCTTAAACATTAGTAAGGAAGCGTATAACATTATCCCAAAGTTAGAGAATAAAATACTTATACAACAAACCATAGAACGCCACATTCAAGCACTTATTTGGAACAAAAAGTATAAAAAAGCCCAAGCTTTGATTGATGCCCTTAACGAAGCACAACCTAATGAAAATTGGATTTTGGCTTTACGTGCCACTTTAAATATTTATAAAAGTGATTTTAAGAAAAGTGTTGCTGATTACAATCATATTTTAGCGAATGACAGCAGTTCTTTTGATGGAAACTTAGGAAAAGCAAATGCATTAAAAGCTATTGGTTATTATGATGATGCATATCTATCTGCAGAAAACACATTGACCTTTTATAATAAGCAAAAAGATGCTACCAAATTTATAAAAACTTTAAACACGAGTTTTACGCCATTTTGGGAAACCAAAGCGTCTTATTCTTTTGACAATGGAGACAATAAAGCTTTTGCATTACAAACCAACATAGATTTCCCAGCTTCAACCAAGTTTAAATGGTTAGCACGTTATGGTTATAGAACCACTAGCAACAATGTAACCGACAACGAAGCTACATCAATCGATTTTTCCTTAGGATTAGCGTTTCAATTATTACCTAATATCACCTTTAAAGGAACTGCTGGTGTTACATCAGCAAACGCAAACATAAACGATTATACACAATTAGTAACCGATATAGCTTTAAACATTAAACCTTTTAAACTTCAAGTATTAGATATTGGCTATAAAAGTGAAATACAAAGTTTTAATGCCGAATTATTAGATAGAGAAATCGTCATGAATAATCTATACGCCAATTATAACTTAAGTACGAATTTTAATTTAGGATGGTTTACACAGTATTTTTACACATGGCAAAATGATGATAATGCCAGAAACTTATTATTTACTTCATTGTATTACAACATATTAAGTAAACCCGCTTTAAAAGCAGGTTTAAATTACCAATACATTACTTTTAAAAACCAAGTCCCGACTGTTTATTTTAGCCCTGAAAAATTTAACGCTGCCGAAGTATTTATAAACCTAATTAAAGATGAAGTTATTACTAAGCCAAAAGAATGGTTTTATGAGTTAACAGCAGCAACAGGTTTACAATATATTGAGGATGATAGTAGCCAAAGCACGTATCGCATACAAGGCAAGTTAGGTTATAAATTTACTGAACGTGCAATATTAAATCTTTACGGCACCAGAAGTAATATTGCATCAGCTACAGCAGCTGGTTTTACCTTCAATGAAATAGGATTACGTTTTAAATGGTATTTATTTGATAAGCCTATATTTAGAGATTAGAAAATGTTTGTTTGAATATAAAATCGGCAAAAAAGAAAGCGGTTGTTTTATTTCTTAGGATAATCCATAAAAGATCCAGCAACCACACCAATAATTAAACCTAATAATATCCCAAAAGACACGCCGTAGATCATATTATTTGCAAATGCTCCATATACTATACCTACTAACAATCCAAAGATAAAACCAAAAGGAATATATTTAAAAGTCTTCATAAATATAACTTAGTATCAATAAGACGTTAACATGGATATAAAGTTACAAACGTATGTGGCTTCGTGTAACATTTTATCCCCATAATAAAGAGGATTTTAATTGTAATTAGGGATGTTTAAACCTAAAACAATATTTCTTTTAACAAGTAGAATGTCATTATCTTTTATAAACTCTACAACCCCACTACCCGCTCTGTTCTTTAAATTATTCTTTTCAGATTTAGTTAATTTAGCATCATCAATAAAAACAATATCATCGATATAATATTCGTTTCTATTTGGCTCTTTAATTATCAAATGAATATGTTCTGGTTCTCGGCCTTCAGGATACGCTGCGGGTCGAAAAGTAAAAAAAGTATAATTACCTTTCGCGTCTGTTTTTGCCCATCCACGAATAAATCCGTGCCTTTTTGCCCATCCTTTTTCGTTACCTTTTGTTTCATATATACCTTCTCTATTGGTATGGTAGATATAGATTAATACATTTTTCGCAGGAGTTTTGCCGTCCTTTTGAAATGCAACCCCAGATATTTTTAATTTAGGCTCTTGTATTTGAAAATTTGGAAGTGTATCTATCGAAGTAATTACTTTATTTCCAAACTCAAAAATTGCTTCACATCCCTCACAAGGTCCTCCAACAATTTTGTTGGATTTGTTGTTATTAGTTTGAGATTGACACGACAATTCGATTAGAAAAAAACACAATATGTAAGCGACATATCTCATATAACGGTCTTTAATCAATAAAAACAGACAAAGTCTTGTGTTTAGAATAACAATTATTTCAATTTGTTAGATTAGCTATTATATAAAGATAAGAATTTCTTGCTATCTTAATTATATTCAAGATTATTTAATCTATCAGTAATTTGATTACTTTATACTGACTGTGCTCGCTGTTTATTTTACAAAAATACAATCCAGATTTTAAATTCTCTCTGTACAGATAAATTTCATTTTTCCCTTTTTTGGCTTTAAAACTAGTTTGCCTTACTAAAGCCCCTATTTGATTGTATACTAATAATCCGATGGTTTCCGATTTCTGACATGTAATATGAAGCGTAGTCTCCGATTTCATTGGATTTGGAACAGCTAATAATTGATCAAATCCATTTTCTCCTTTTATATAAGGATGAATCTTCTCATCACTTGGTGAAAAACGCAACTGATATAAACTCATTTCTTTCGTTTCCAACTCCCCTGTTTCAGATTGTAAAGTAAAAACAACGGTTGTAATATCATTTAATTCCAAAGGTTTTTCAGATATTGATCTGAATTCAGAAAAAGGAATACTATATTCTTCCATATTATTAGTTAAGGTAATGGATGCCTTGTATTGAGATTTCCAACTACCTATACTTTTTTTAACCAATCGAATAATTAAAGTTCCTGTTCCTCTTGCTTTTAGTTGAAAACTTTTATATTTAGTTAAGTTTACCGGGTAAAACTCAGGTAATAAAGACCTATAGGCTGCAACATATTCATTTGTAGTTGCAGTTAACTCTAAACTACGCTCTATTGGAAATTCATCATCTTCATAAATTTCATTATTTGGTTGAATAAAATAACTATTAACTGTAGTACTCGGTGCGGCATCATCATATCCCCAAGGACCATCAGACATAAATAAATCATCGGGGATTTCTGTTCCATCTCCAATTCTAAAACCAATATCGAAAAGGTTACCAGATTCTATTTTATAATTTGATATATAATCTGTTTCTAATTCCAGAGATGAAGCAACATACTCAACATTACTAGTTTCCGTTTCTCTCAATCCACTATCAAAAGTTATGCTTTTAGTTTTATTAGTATTGACAATTTGAAGTTCTAACTTCCCGTTTATATATTTTCCTTTTCTTACAAAAACGGTTGGAGGCAAGGAATTTTTGTAACTTTTAATTGGTTTTTGAACTTCCAGTAATCTAACTACTTCTTCCCCTAATAACAGTAAATCATCTAAAGAGTTTGACCATATTTGAAAATTATAAAATGCCACATGCTTTTCGTATTTATCTAGATTCCAATGACTCTCAATTTCAAAACTATTATTAATCACTTTAGATGATAAACTCAACACAAACTCAAGAGACCCTTCTACATTTCTTATAATAGATTTAATGAATTTTTGCTCATTAATTTCAATTGTAGATACAGAAATTAATTCGGCTCCAAATAAGCGGTCACAAATATATTTAGTATGTTCATAAACACCATCTTCTGTTCTAATAATCAAAATAGAAGCCGATGATAATCCATTTTTTATATAATCAACAGAATATATTTCCTTAGCATTTGTGATTTTAGATAAGTCTAAAGGAGAAGATTCTATAACTTCATCTTCATTAATTATTTCCAAAGGAATAAAATCTGTTAACTGAATACTAGATTTAATTGATTTCTTACCATATAAAGGCGGTTTTGAAAATTTCTTGGCGGAACTATAATCAAATTTATAATTATTTTTTGCTCTTTTGAAATTACGCTTATTAATCTTTTCAGACAATCTATTATTGCTTTCCAACCCTCCTTTATTTGCGCTAGATGTTGCTAATGCTTTTTCATTACATCCATCATAACTAGAGCACGACGGGTCTTCACAATCTATTAATCCATCACCGTCATCATCAATTCCATTTGAACAATCTTCTTGCAATACAGGAGCGGTAGGACATCGAGCGCCATCATTACTTGATGCAGAAGGTCCGAAAGCAAAAACATTAGAGTTAATACCTTGATATCCATTTAAATCTTGAACATTATGAATCACGTAAATGGTTCCCGTTTGATTCGCCGAAACATAAAAACGACCAGTGTCATCAAAATAAACAGCACCATAAGTATAACTTAAACCAGAAAGTATAGGCACTTCCCCTAATCTTACTATATTACCCGTATCAGCATTAATACGATATAAAATATTTGTTGTTTTTTCAACAGCATATAATTGGTTATCAACTGGATTAAATGCCCAATCATGAATACTAATACTTCGTGATAATTTTAGACTAGCAACATGTTTTCCATAATTAGTTGAATTTGGGTTTAAATCAATTTTGTCATACGATTTACCCCCAGATTTCAGACAATAAATACCGTCTGAATTAATACCGCCAATATATCTATTACCAATAGGTAACTCATTAATATAAAAAGTAGAAGTTTTAAAATCCTTATCAATACGAACAATTGTTTTGGCAGGTTCGCTCACCGAGCCCCATATAAATCCGTCGGCAGGATTGTAGGCTGTTGCATTAATATTCCCTTCAGTAACATCGGTTGCAACTTCAAAGGAATTACCCGTTGCTAGGTCAATAGAATATATATCATTAAATTGAAATAAATAAGCATTATTATCACAATCGAAGGGGATGTCTTGGGCTTTTAGATTTTGACTAAATAAAACAAACCAAACCAATAATGTTTGAATTTTTAATGTTTTTATTTTGTTTATCATTTTGTTCAATTTTCCATATTAAAAACCAAAAGTAGAACTCTATTGACCTTTTAATATTATTTTTCGTTTAAATCGAATTAAGTATAGATGGATTGTAGTTTTCTGTTGATTAACAGATTAAATAAAACAAGTAAAATTATTTACATCTTAACAAAAATGTTTGTAAAATAATTTCTACCTGCTTCGTCTTTTTTTGTGGAAATTCCAAAATCTGTAAATCCTGGATTTTCAATATTCTTTCTATGGCTGGCACTTTTTAACCATGCATTTACTATAGATTGTGCGGAAGAATATCCATAACCTACATTTTCTGCAACCGATTTAGCATTCACTACCTTTTTTAATTTATCAGACCGTTTAAAAAAATAATCATGACTAGGTTCTCCATTTTCAACCATATATTGATTATGACCAATTGCTTCTATAGATGCTTCGTTTAGAACTTGAAGTTCTGATAATCCTTTCAATCTTCTGTGATCATTAATTATCTCAACTATTTCATTATCCATTTGAGTGTACTCTACCGTTATATTTATTGAATTATATTCATCAAACATTTCTACATCTTCCTCTACAGAACATGATATGAATAATACATTTAATAATATAAAAACGATTACAAAAGATGATTTTTTCATGACTTCGGTTTAATTTCATGACAAAACTATTCTGAATGCAATCAGTATTTTTTAATTTTCGATTAGATCATTTTAAAGTGTCGTTCAATGGTAATTATTAGCAGATAATCGTTTGGGGTTTTTATAATAAGTTATTACTTTCGGTAAATAAAAAAGCAAAAGATTTCCCTTTTGCCTTTTTTATTTGTTTGGATGTAGTCTATTAAAAGTAATTTTTGTTAAAAGAAAATAATAGTTTAAAGCAGGTTTAAACGTTTCATTAATTCTGGTCGGTTAGAACGACTTACGGGTATAACATCTTTTTTAATTAACACGCTATTATCTTCTATATCAATAATTTTTTGAACATTGATAATGAACGAGCGATGTACTTTTAAAAACAAATCATTTGGTAATTTATCTTCTATTTTTTTTAAAGTAGAATGCACCGTGTAGTTTTTGTCTTCAGTTTTTACATTAATATAATCACCTTTTGCTTCTATTAAATAAATAGTTGGAATATCTATTTTAATTAAACGCCTATCAATATTAATATATAAATCATTCCCAGAAGCTGTTTCTACAGCGTTTTTAGGTTCCTTTATCGTTTTAGACGGTGCTTCAGATGATTCGGCTTTTTGAATGGCTTTATCAAATCGATCTTGAACTATTGGTTTTACTAAATAATCTATAATACAATCGTATTCAAAGGCTTGAATGGCGAATTGTGGATCGGATGTTGTTAATATTATTTTTGGTGGATTTTTTAAGGTTTCTATAAAATCAAACCCTGTAAAATCTGGCATATGGATATCTAAAAAAATTAAATCAACTTCATTTTGATTTAAAAATTTTATGGCTTGCATAGCATTTGGAAATTCTTCTAAAATATTTAAACTTGAAACATTGCTGCACAGTTGCGAAATTATTGCTCTCGCAGTTGCCTCATCATCAATAATTATACAATTCATAAAATAATATTATAGCGTAGCTAAAAAGTTGGTAATAGATTTTAATATGTTTTCAAAATCTTCTTTACCTTCTGCACTATTCTCCAATAAATTATTTTCAAAATTGGCAGCAACTTCATAACTTTTTTCAAGCCCTAAAATACTAATTTTATGCTTAAGTTTATGCACATTTTCAGAAGCTTCTTTAAATTTACTAGATTCAATATTATTAAGGTATATTGCTTTCTCTTCAGGAAATTCTGTTTTAATAATACCAATAAGTTTATCTTGAAAAGTTAAATCACCACCAGATAACTGTTCTATATAATTTAAATTAGGGATTTCTTGTATCATTTTTTAAGTGTAAAATAAAATGTTGTACCAATACCAGGTTCTGAATCTAACCAAACTTTGCCTTTATGATTCTCTACTATCTTTTTAACTATTGATAAACCAATACCAGTCGAGTCTTTACTTTTATTTAACGAGTGAAATATTTTAAAAATTTTATCGTGATATTTCTTGTCAATTCCCATACCATTATCCTTAATAGAAAATTCGTAAAACGATTTTTGATTTTTAAAATCAATCTCAATTAATCCTTTTGTTTTATCTATGTAACGTATTGCATTACCTATTATATTTTGAAATAATTGTTGTATCATGGTACTATCACCCTTTATTGTAGGTAAAGGCTTTAAAATTTCTAATTTTATGTGCTCTGGTATGTGTAGAAGGTGTATAATATCAGACATTACCACATTCAAATCTACGTTTTCTTTTATTAAAGACTCGCTGCCTACACTGGAGTATTCAAGTATATCAGAAATTAGATTTTCCATTTTTTCAAGAGTAGTCTCAATTAGACTAAAATTTTGCATACTTACCTCGTCCAGTTTCCCTTTATTATCCTCCTTTAACCAAGTTACTAATGCATTTATACTTCGCAATGGTGATTTCAAATCATGCGAAACAATATGTGCATATTCTTGAAGTTCGTTATTTGTAATTTCTAGATCTCTCACTAGATTTTCTTTTTGTTTTTGCAGATTTTTAATATCTGTTATGTCTAAATGAATTCCAATAGATCCCGTAACTTCTCCATTTAAATTATAATTGGGTGCCCCACTCACCAACCAATTTCTTAGTTCTCCATCCTTTCTTTTAACGATGACTTCGTATGAATTTGCCAATCCTTTTTTACGATTATTATTTTCTGACACAATGGTTTCCGTGCTTTTTTCTAATGTAAAAGTTTCATTTGCAATTTTCCCTATTAATTCTTTTTCTTTATAACCGCTCATTTCAGAAAAACTATTATTAACCATTAAAATCTTATCGTCAAGACTAACCTCCATAAGGCCCAAATTCATATTCGCTATAATATTGCTGTATTTTTGCCTTTGAGATTCTAAACTTTTACGATATTTTCTTTTCAATGTTACATCTCGATAAGTCCATAAATGCCCTTTATAAATATTATTTTCATAAATTGGAATATAATCGCGTTCTAGTATTTTTCCATCAACCATTCTGAGTTCCTCACCCAATACAACTTTTTTGTTTTTTAATAATCGATTAATACCTTTTACAAAATCCTCTGGGTTTTCTAAAAGACCTTTGCTTTGTTCTGCTGAATCAGTACAATCTTGACCACCTAAAACTTCCGGAGACGCCGGGATATTAAAAAATTCACAAAATTTATTATTCGTAATTACAATTTTTCTATGCTCGTCCTCTAGTAATACACCACTATCAAGATTTAGAATTAGTGTAGATAATCTATTTTCGGACTCGATAAGTTGTTCCTCAGCTTTTTTGCGTTCTCTCAAATCGATAGCACTTTTTAATTGTAAAGCAACAATTCCTGCTATACTCATTAACATATTTAAATGTTTTTCAGTGAAAAAGTTTTCTTCTTCATGTTCTGAGTCTATAATTCCAAGTACTTTATTACCTATCATAATAGGTATCGTGATTTCTGATTTTCTTTCTACTATGTCCTTTACGTATCGTTTATCTAGAGTTGTATTATTTACAATTTCAGCTTTGCCAGATTTTGCTACCGAACCTACGATACCACTCCCTTCTTTTAAAACTATTTTATTTACAATTTGACTATTTTCATCCAATTTTTCACCATAGGCGGAAATTTGTTCAAGTGAATTATCAGATTCGTGAAAAAGATAAATGACGCAATCCTCAGACTCTAAATACTTCGCAATTTTATCTGTTATTTGATAAGCAATTTCATAAATGTCGATTTTCCCTAAAATAGACTGAGCAATATCGTTAACAACCTCAATTACTAATTCTTTTTCTCTAACGGTTGTTATATCTCTAATAATTCCTTGTGCGGCAACTGCTTCTCCTTTTTCATAAATAATACTAGCATTAACGTGTACTAGTCTTATTTCATTTTTATTATTGTTTATAGTTATTTCAAAATCTGTTAATATGCCTTCTTTACTTAATTTTTCAAAAGATTTTTCTACTCTTTTTACATCAGAAGGAAAAACCATGTCGTTGAGATTAAAATCTACTTTTTCGTTCTCAAATCCAAATAAATTAACCGCGGCATTATTCATTTTTAGAACATTACCTGTTAAATCCATAATTAAGTAAGGATCTACAATATTTTCAAATACACCTTGAAGTTGGGAATCTGTCTTATTTAGTAAAGTTTCTAATTCAGAATAAGATTTTTCTAGTAATTGTTTAGCCTGGAATAATTCTGCCGACTTACTTTCTAAAATTTTTTCTGCCTGTTTTCTGGCTGATTTTTCACGTGCAAGCGCACGCTGTAAGATGTCAATTTGGCTTTGACTCATTAATTTTTGTTAATTAAAAACTTTACTTCAGTACCATCTTCTTTTAATTTCTCTAAAACAATTGTTGCAGTTGAGTTAAAATGTTCAAAAGTTTTATTCATTAATCCTAATCCGAAATGATGCATCGCTCTACTTGATTTATAAATCATAACGAGTGAGTTATCTGTTTTTTCTACAACCTCAAAAGTTGGTAACTCTGCATCAGGATATATTTTTCTAACTTCTACATGAATGTGGTTTTCTATTGAAGAAATCATTTCTATTGGGTCGCTATAAGTGGCCAAAAGCCCGGGGTAACTTTCTTCTAAAACACTAAAAAAGTGTTCTGCATAAACTAATAATAAATCATCAATGGAAATGCCAGTATTAGCACTTAAATGTTCTAGTAATTGCAGCATTTCAGAAAACTTATAAGTTCCAACAGCAGTATAAGCGCCACCTGACTCTAAGGTTGATGCACCTATTATATTATCTACCATTTCTAATCCAAACTTATCCTCTACTAAATCTAAAAACTCTGTAAATACTATACCTTTCATTTTATATTTTTCTAAATTCATTCATACTCCAATAAGCTAATAGTTTTTGAATTTTAGATACATAATCCTCGTATTTCAATGGCTTTAAAACATAACCGGCTATACCAATTTTATAACACTCCAGTAAGTCCCTTTGATTATTTGAAGTTGTTAAAATTATAGTTGGGATATATTTTAAAATTTCATCATTTTTAAGAATTTTTAAAAACTCAATACCATTAATTTTTGGCATGTTTAAATCTAATAAAATAATATCAGGCAAGCTATCTTTTTTTTCTAAAATTTTAAGCGCTTGTTCACCATCGTTAGCTTCAACTATTTCATGATTAAGTTTTAATGATGAAACTGTTCTGTTCATTTTCATTACTTCAATCATATCATCTTCAATAAGAAGAATTTTTAAACTATTTTCCATTTTAATAATTTTATTATCTCGTGAAAATAGTATAATTAGGCTTACGCGGAATTAACCTTCGTTAGATTGAAAATAACTGTCGACGGATAGCAGATAAGTGTCGACGAATGGTTTTTGAGAATTTTGATTTATGCGGCATTCACCTTTAAAGAACCCGCATTTTTTATAGTATTTATTTTAGATATTAATTTATCGGTTTCTAGGTTTTGAATAAAATCTTGAGGAAAAAAACGTAATTCGTCATCTGTTATTTCAAATTCTAATTGACTAAGAAACTCTAAGTTTTTAAGGTTTTTGTTTAGCATATAATCTTGTTTCTCTATCAATGAAGGTTCCATCTGTTGCAGCCTGAAGGTATCCATTTCATATCCGGCCATATCATCAGAATTAAACGACAATAATTTCACAATTTTCTGAAAGTTATTTATTAAAATGCTTTTCATTATTACTCTTTTTAATTGGATTAACGAGACAAATTTATAAATGCTATATAAAAAATATTTAATAATTCTTTAGACTCCAACATTTCCTAGATGAAAACTATTATGAGTGTCGACGAATGGTAATTTTATTAAGCACATTGTTAGGCTGCATTCAAATTAATGAAGGTGGAAGCTTTTATAGTATTAATTTGAGCATCATATTTATTGTATTCCATACCTTTTAAAAAATCTTGGGGAAAATATTTCAACCTCTTACTTAAAAAACAATTTTCTAAATGATTAATAAGTTCAAGATTTTGTAAACTTCGTGTTAATACCGATTCAGATTTATTAACCACCATTATTTCAGAATTTAAATTTTCATTTTGATCTATGTTATAGCTAAAGTCTGGTTTATTTATGTCAAAAATAAAAACGAAGGAGCTATTCAATTTTTCGGTTAATAAAGTTTTAAGGGATTTCATAGAAAGGGAATTTTAAGGGATAAGGGTTTTTGTTTTATAATTAGTGATAGAACAAAGACTTATTAATACATTTTAAATGTTCAAACTGATTACTTTCTTTTTCGAATTAAACTTAATTTCTTTAGCACTGTTTAATACCATTTTCTGAGTCGAATACTTAATGCTATATAGATTTTCAATTTTATTTAAGTATTTCGTTTTTTCTTTTGTGTATTGGTTTTCTGAAATTAATTTTCCACTGTAAGTTTCAGTATTAAAAAGATTACGAGTATTTAAATACTGCTCATAACTCGAAATAAATTCTAGCAGTCTTAAATTATCATATAATTTAAGTTTATTACTATCAGTTATTTCATTATTCGGTTTATCTAATTTTCTTAAAGAAAATATTTTAAATACATCATTATAAAATTTACATAGCAAACAATTGCTACCGAAGAAGTAAAATGCGATACAATTGATTGATAAAAACGTGAAACAAATAAAAAATAGAGTCATAATTACAGTATTTTGTTACTTAATAATTTTAGAAGTATTAAAGGGTTTCAAAATGCTACCTTTCAACTTTCTGTAATTAAGACAACTACAATTATGTTTACCCTACTTTTTAAAAATTTCAGTGTTTTTTAGAGGATAGAAAACAAGGTTAGAACTAGTATTGATTTTAGTGTAAATGTTCAAGAAATACTACTATAACACTTAACTATAAGGGCAAAACTGTAATAATTACACTTTTTGAGGCAGGAGTTTTAGCCGTATGTGCAAAACTCTCTAATGGCACAAGTACGTTTGTTTCAGGAAAATAAGTGGCACAACAGTTTTTTGGAATATCGTAACCTACAACTTTAAAATTATTTGCTTTTCTAATAACACCACTATATTCCGATTTTAAGTTTACGATTTGATGCTCCTTTAATCCACGAATTCTCATGTCGTTACGATTCATAAAAACAACGCGTCTTTCGTTGTAAATACCACGATACCTATCATTTAAACCATAAATAGTTGTGTTAAATTGATCGTGACTACGAATGGTCATCATTATTAATTCATCATTTTTCAATTTCCAACTAGGAAGTCTATTAATTGAAAAATGGGCTTTCCCCGTTTTTGTATTAAACTCTCCAATTCTGGCGCCATTTGGCAAATAAAATCCAGATGGTTTTTTTAATCGCGTATTATAATTTTTAAATCCATCGACGACCTCGGCAATATCGTCACGAACTAAATTATAATCATCTTTATAAAGAAGCCAATCTATTTTTGAACGCTTTTTAATTGTGGCATTTGCAATACCACAGACAACGGCAACTTCACTTAGTAAATCCTTAGAACAAGGTTCTAAAACACCCTTTGTTGAAGACACAATTCCCATAGAATTTTCAACACTTTGTACTTGTATTCCCGTTTTCTGATAATCGAGTTCTGTTCTTCCCAAACAAGGAAAAATTAGGGCTTCTTTGCCCGTTACTAAATGAGATCGATTAAGTTTTGTACTCACATGTACCGTTAAATTACAATTTGCCATGGCTTGAGCAGAGTAATTAGTATCTGGAACGGCAGAAATAAAATTACCTCCTAGTCCAAAAAATACTTTGGCTTTCATCTCATACATGGCCTTTATCGCCTCAATAACTGAATAGCCATGTTTTGGTGACGGTTTAAAACCGTATTTCTCTTCAATTTTGTCTAAAAACTCCTGAGGTGCAGATTCCCAAATTCCAACAGTTCTATCGCCTTGTACATTAGAATGCCCACGAACAGGGCAAGTGCCTGCACCCTCTTTTCCGATACTACCTTTTAATAGTAAAAGATTCACTATTTCTCTAATATTATCAACCGCATTTTGATGCTGAGTTAAACCCATTGCCCAACAAACAATAATTTTATTATTATTTAAAATCAATTGAAAAGCTTTATCAAAAATTTCTCGTGACACTCCAGAGGCCTCAAGACAATCTTCAAAATTGTAAGTTTTTAAATCCGATATAAAATTATTAAAATCATATGTTTTTTCTTCAATAAAAACTTTATCAAACACGTCACTATTTTCTTCCTCCTTTTCTAAAAGCTTCAGCAATAATGCTTTAAAAAAGGCAACATCGCCGTTAATAGTAATTGGTACAAAAACATCAGCTATTTCAGTGCCTCCTGTTAATAATTTTAAAGGATTTTGAGGATTTGTGAATTTGATAAGTCCAGCTTCTGGAAGCGGATTGATGGCTATAATTTTACCGCCGTTATTTTTACATTTTTCTAAAGCTGAAAGCATTCTGGGATGATTAGTTGCTGGGTTTTGACCAACCACCACCACAACCTCAGCTTTATATAAATCATTTAAAGTTACCGAGCCTTTTCCAATGCCTAAGGTTTCAGATAATGCGCTT
This sequence comes from Flaviramulus sp., assembly GCF_013001275.1. Lineage (GTDB taxonomy): Bacteria > Bacteroidota > Bacteroidia > Flavobacteriales > Flavobacteriaceae > JABDMV01. Next base: position 5,870 of record NZ_JABDMV010000093.1, on the reverse strand, counting down.
CCACTTGCTTCATGACACATATTTGAGCAATCAGGAAGATTCGAGGTACCATATTCACGAACGAACAATTGATACAAAAAAGCAGCTTCATTTGTCGTTCTTCCTGAGGTATAAAATATAGCTTCATCTGGATTATCAAGAGCATTTAAATGTTGTCCTACTTTTTTAAAAGCATTATCCCAAGAAATTGGCTGATAGTGCGTTCCTCCCTTTTCTAAATACATAGGCTCTGCTAATCTACCAGATTTTCCTAGTTCAAAATCTGACCATTTTGATAAATCATCAACGGAATGCTCAGCAAAAAATGATGCTCCTATAGTTTTACTTTGCGCTTCTTCGGCAATTGCCTTTATACCATTTTCACAGTATTCTCCTAAAGATGAGCGTTCTTCATCTGGATCTGGCCATGCACAACCTGGACAATCAAACCCTCCTTTTTGGTTTATTTTTAAGGATAATTTTAAAGCATCCGTAGGATTCATATACTTCGCTGCATGAACTATAGAAGATTTAATTGCCCCAAAACCCACACTGTTTTTAGGTGGTTCACTTGTTTTTAATTCTAGAAAGCCTTCCGGCGTATTTGCTTTATCTTCATTTTTTAAACTCATCTATTTATTGAAATTTGCTTTATAGTATGAATCATAATCTTCTTTATAATCTAAATCTACATTTTTTACAGGAGGAATTAAAGCTTTGATAGAAGATTCGTTTTCTTTTAATATATGCTTCGCTCCAAAATCATCATTTAAGGCAATTAATTTTTTAAAATAAGATTTATCAAATAGAACAGGAACACCATAATTTTTATCATATGCTGTTGCTATAATTTGATTTTTTCCAGGTGAAAAATTAGCAATCAACTTATTCAAAAATTGCTTTGTGATAAAAGGCTGGTCCACTAAAGTTATCATAACACCATCCAAATCATTCTTTTGTGTCAACAAATATTTGGAAGCACATGCAATGGAATTTCCCAAACCTAAATTCCAATTTGTATTATTCAAGATTGTCACTGGGAAATTGTCTATATGTCCTTTAATTTTGTCATAATTAGCTCCCAAAACCACAATAACTTCATTTGTATTTAGGTCTATTGCTTTTTGAACAGCATGAATAATCAAGGTTTCACTTCCCCATTTTAGAAGTTGTTTTGGCGAGCCCATGCGATTCGAAGCACCGGCAGCTAATATAACGATGGCAATATTTGAAGCATTATTAGCCACGAAACAGGTTATTTAGTATGAATTCTACCTGCCTTTTTACTTAAAGACATGGGCTCGTGATTTCTAACAACACTTAATATTTCTGACACAACTGAAATAGCTATTTCTTGAGGTGTTTCGGCACCAATATTTACACCAGCAGGACCGTGAATGGCATCTATAAACGAATCTTCAGCCTCCGGACAATACTCTATAAACTGAGATAACAAATCATCACGTCGTCGTGCCGGACCTAAAAGTCCAATATAATTTGGGTTTGAATTGTTTAAAGCAACCAAATATCTCAAATCATTTGCGAAATTATGAGTCATCAATACTACCGCCGTCTCAGAATCAATGGATTCAATATCCATTGATTCGGCCGAAACTGAATAAAATGCTTGAGCTCCAGGAAAATCTTTGATTGATTTAGATTCTTTAACTCCAGCAATAATGGTGACTTCCCAACCAGTAAAAGCGGCTAATTTACATAGTTGAACAGCATCGTGTTCAGCTCCTATAATAACAAGCTTAAAACAAGGCGGCATAATCTGTTTAAAAACAAGCTGGTTGGCCTCTTTGTTTTTTATCGACAGGTTAGAAATCGAGTAGTTAAAATTTTGAATTTTAATAAACGACCCAATTCCGGGAAACGTCCCTTCCTTTTTTTGATAATATGATTTTAATTCAAATGAAGTACGATCTTTTATGCAATTAAAAAAATTGTCTGTAGTAGATTTTGTCGGTTTAAAAATTTCCAACAAAATATATAAAACGCCTTCACAGCCCAACCGGTATCTTCCATCATAAGTCATCATTTTAGAAGCTCCTGTTTTGAAAACAGAGTCCGATTGAACTAGAATCTCTTTTTCAACGCAACCTCCACTAACAGCCCCAATCATTTTATTATTTTCAAGAATTAGCATTCTAACACCCGGTCTACGATATGATGAACCATCTAATGCAACTACTGAAGCCAAAACAGATTTTAATCCTTTCTGGTCTGCTAAAATTCCTTCTTCAACAATTTTTTTAAATTCATGTGTCATAAAACGAAAATTCTAAACAAGTATATTTAATTAAAGAAGAACCTACCTAGAATATTATTTCTAAGGTAGGTTCGATAAGTTTATTTAAAGTTTAACCAACAACAGGCTGATTTACATTAAAAGGTTGGTGATAATAGCGCTTCCCTTTTAATTGATACATCGCATTTGCCAATGCTCCGATAGCTGGAGGAAGTCCAGGTTCACCTAATCCAGTTGGTGCGATTTCGTTTTTAACAAAGAATACATCTATTTCTTCTGGTGCATGTGAATGACGAATTAATTGGTATTTATCAAAATTCATTTCATTTGGTGCACCATTTTTAAATGTTAATTGGCTATACATGGCGTGTCCAATTCCATCGATAACACCTCCTTGAATCATATTTTTGGCCGCGTCAGGATTTACTACAATTCCACAATCAACGGCACAACAAACCTTTTTAATTTTTGGTTGCCCGTCAACCATAATCATATCAAAAACCTCTGCGACATAAGTTGAGTGACAAAAATATGCTGCAACTCCACGATGAACACCTTGTTTTGTTTCACCCCATTTTGATTTTTCTTTAACGAGTTTTAATACTCCTGCATAACGTTCAGCATCATATTCGTATTCATCGCCTACTGGATTATTTATCGCGCGTTCAAACAGTTCTAATCTAAAATCTATTGGATCTTTTCCAGCTAATTCCGCAACTTCATCAAGAAATGATTGTTCCGCACCCGCCGTAAAATTAGATCGTGGGGCACGCCATGCTCCTGTTGTTACATTCGTGATACCACTCAATTTTTCCGCAGAATAATTTGTAACTGCTCCCGCTGGGAATCGATTAGGAAATACGGGACCATCAGGCAATCCGGCTCCTTTTACACTAAACGCAATTAGATTGTTATTTGCATCTAAACCTGCTTTATACTTTGATAAATATGTAGGTCGATAAGTTCCTTGAGTCATATCATCCTCTCTTGTATAAATTAGTTTTACAGGCTTTCCTATTTTCTTTGAAATTGCCGCTGCTTCAACACCAAAATGAACATAAAGTCTTCTACCAAATCCACCGCCTATTCGTGTCATATTAACCGTAATGTTCTCTGGTGGTATGTTTAATAATTTTGACACTGACTTTTCAAGCGCATCTGGTGTTTGTGTTGGGCCTACTAGTTCCACAGCGTTTTCTGTAACATTAGCGAAGAAATTCATTGGTTCCATTGTATTATGAGCAATAAATGGTGCACTGTACGTTCTTTCAATAACTTTTACGGCCTTTTTAAATGCTGCTTCTGGATTCCCATCTTTTCTACTTTCGGTTACATTACCAGAGGCCAGTGCTTTTTCCAACGTAGCTATATGAGATTCTGAACTTTCTAATTCGCCAACTGTTTCCCAATTAGCCCTAATCGCTTTTTTGGCTTTCATTAGCTGCCACGTAGAATCACCAACAATTGCTATTAATTGAAAAAAACCTTTTTCATCAAACATACCAGGTTCATTTAGGGTTACATCAATTATAAAAGCATCACTTACTCCTGGCATTCTTTTAATTTCATCAACATTAAAATCTTTCACTTTCATTCCGAAAGCTGGAGGATGTACAATCATAGCATGCTTCATGCCTTCTCTATAAAAATCTAAACCGAATAATGGTTCTCCAGTAACAATTTTTTTACCGTCAACATTTTTAATGCTGGTTCCAATCAATTTAAAATCAGAAATTTCTTTAAGCTCTACTTCTTCTGGAATTTCTATCCCTACGGCCTTTGATGCTATATCACCAAACGAAACTGTTCGTTCTCCGTTCTTTTCTTTTATAATTCCTTTTGAAACAGTTAAATCTGAAACAGGCAATGCCCATTCTTTCGCGGCAGCCTCTAGTAACATTCTTCTACCTGTAGCTCCAGCCATTCTCAGGGCATTCCAACTTAACCTAATTGACAAACTTCCACCGGCAAATTGATTTTGGTAGAAACCCGTATTTAATGGCGCTTGTTCTACGACTACATCTTTCCAATCTACATCCAATTCATCAGCCACAATCATTGGCATGGAGGTTCTCACATTTTGACCAATTTCAGGGTTTGGTGAGTAAATAGTAACTAACCCTGTATCGCCTATTTTTATATATCCGTTAATATCAAACCATTCTTTAGGCACTTCTACTGCCTCAGCTTTTGAATCGGTTATGCATCCTGTTAACCAGCTAAATCCTATTAGCATACCGCCACCTGCCGCAGCCGATACCTTAAGAAATGAACGACGATTGTATTGTGTTTTTATTCTTGTCATGATTTCTGAATTTATAGCTTAGCAGCTGTTTTAATAGCTTGTTTAATTCTTATGTAAGTACCACATCTACAAATATTACCGTGCATTGCCGTGTCAATATCTTTATCTGAAGGATTCGGGTTACTTTCTAACAATGCCGCTGCCGTCATTATTTGACCAGCTTGACAATATCCACATTGCGGAACATCATGTTCCAACCATGCTTTCTGTACCGGATGTTCACCATCCTTTGAAAGCCCTTCAATAGTTGTAATATTCATTCCTTCTGCCTGCGATACTTGGAGTAAACAACTACGCATTGCATTACCATCTACATGTACTGTACACGCACCGCACTGGCCAATACCACAGCCATATTTAGTACCTAACAATTTAATGTGATCTCTTAACACCCACAAAAGTGGCGTGTCCATATCTGCCTCAACAGTATGTTTTTCGTTGTTAATTTTTAATTTGAATGTTGGCATGATGTTAGAAGTAATTTATTTATGTTGATACTAAAAATACAAAAAATAAAAGCTACTTTTAAGAAATATCATTCATTTAACTTTTAATAAAAAAGTTAGAATTAAATTTTGAAATTTTTTAGATGAATAATACAAAACGCATCGGTTTAGTTCTCGGACCTATATTATATTTTTTAATTCGATACTTTTTTAATCCGGAGGGATTAATAGATTCGGCAAACGGCGTTTTAGCGTCTACTGCTTGGATTGCCGTTTGGTGGATTACCGAAGCCATTCCTATTGCTGCAACCGCCTTATTACCTATTGTTTTATTTCCGCTATCCGGTAGTTTGGACTTAGCATCAACCACATCATCTTTCGGTCATAAATTTGTATTTCTATATTTAGGTGGATTTATAATTGCTATTGCCGTTGAAAAATGGAAATTACATAAACGAATCGCACTTAATATTATAAATCTTATTGGTTCAAATATTAAAAAGATTATTTTAGGTTTTATGGTTGCCACCGCATTTTTATCTATGTGGATTTCCAACACAGCAACTTCTGTAATGATGTTACCTATCGGTATTGCTATTATTAAACAACTTAAAGACAACCCAGAAACAGATAAGGACGAAAATTTAATTTTTGGGAAAGCATTAATGCTTGCTATTGCGTATAGTGCGTCGATAGGCGGTATCGCAACTTTAATTGGCACACCTCCAAATTTAGTTTTAGCAGGAGTAGTATCTGAAACTTACGGATATGAAATTACATTTTTACAATGGTTTATTTTTGGGTTTCCTATTTCAATTCTCTTACTGTTCATTTGTTGGAAATATTTAACAACATTTGCTTTTTCATTTAAACAATTTGAATTTCC